>JAEUUR010000113.1 GCA_016787465.1 Saprospiraceae bacterium
CGTTGTTACTTTGAGCCGAACACCCGAATTCATTCACGACTCTGACAAAGTATTTTCCGGCTTCTTCAGTAACCAGGCTTGAACCGGTATCACCGGTATTCCAAACGATTTGCCAGTTGGCAGGTTGCGGACCGGAATAGGTCAGGGTAACCGGTTGGCCGGCGCACACGGCATTACCGGCTACACTAAATCCGCTTGGCACCGGGTTGACAGTTACTACAAAGGGAGCCAGCACCGACGTACACCCCGTGGATGGATTGGTAACGGTTACGGTGACTGTGTGTGTGCCGACCGTCAGCAGGTTGTTTCTCTCTTCGGTAAAATCAACTACGCCGCTTGTGCCATTGCCACCGCTCCATTGGTAGGTATAGTTGCCGTCGTCCTGAATTTGCAAATGAACATCTTCTCCTGCACAGGTAGCCAGGTTCGGGTATGTTACGCCGATAACCTGCCCGATTTCATTAATTTCCAAAGCTTTGATGACCCCGACCGGCGCCGGGTTGACATTCACGGAAGCTTCCGGTGGCGAATACGTGCAACCGTTGTTGTTTGTAAGCGTGACATCGTACACACCTTCCTGATTTACCATAATACTTTGAAAAATCGTTCCATTTTGCCAGGTGTACGAAGCGCCTGGCACAAATGGAGCCAACAGCGATACACTTTTTCCATGGCAAATATTGGCGGAAGCCGGAGTGATAAACCCGGAGAACGGATTGGCCACAATATTAACTGCTTGCGTCAATCCGGCTTTACAACCGAATGTGTTTGTTGACGTGAGCGTAACGTTGTAATTACCCTGAGCCGCATACCGGTGATAGGTCGTATTTCCGGCGCTTTGGTTTTGTGTGCCGGAAGCAGGGTCGCCAAACGACCATTGATTGGAAATGATACCAGCGGCAGGAGACGCGGAAAATTCGGTAGCATTACCGGCACAATTGGCGACAGGGGGTGAAAATGCCGGCGCAGGTAAATCAGGCACGAATACATTGCTGGAATAAGTGGATGTACAACCCGATTGGGTAGTTAAGGTCAGGGTGGCGGTGTAATTCCCGGAAGTAGCAAAAGGGTGACTGAGCGAATCGACACCGGCAGGCCCACTCGAGTTTCCATCGCCAAAGTTCCAAAGCCAACTGGTTAGGCTAACCTCCGGCAATCGGCTCGATTCATCTTTTAAAATGGTTGAATCGCCCGGGCATGCCATGCGTTGCGAAAATTTGGCCACGGCCTCAATGTCGATAGAGTCGAGGGCGTCACAAAGTTGCCCGTTTGAAAGCAATACTTTTACGATTACAATGTACTTACCCGCGTTGGGGTAAATGAAACTTGCCTGATCGCCAAAGGCTGTGGCAACGACATTCCCTCCGGAAATACCCGTCCACCAAAGAGCACTGCCCGGCACATACAAACCGGTGTAATCATTCAGGACGAGCGCGATAGAATCGCATCGCGTAGTGGGGTCGGGTACAGCCTGCACACTTCCGGGCGCGCAAGGCGGGGAAGGGGGATTTGGGCAATAACCGCCGCTACCGCCACCACAATAATTGAACAATAAAATTGGCGGAGCTGTAGCCGTACAACCGTGTTCATTGGTGACTACCACGGTATAATAGCCGTATTGATTGGTGCTATACACCGAATTATTAGCGCCTACCGGATTGCCGTCGTGCAGCCATTGATACAAATAAGCGCCATTGTTCGGCGCTAGCGCAGTCATGGAAACAAACAGGCTGTTGTTGCAAAAACCGGTTGGATCAGTGGTTGTTACCGTTGCGTTTGGCAAAGGGTGTTCAACAATTTGAAAATCTTTGGTTGCTTTACATCCGTTCAAGTCGGTCACTTCCAACACATAATTGCCGGCGCCCAACATCAGCGAACTGGAGCTTGACAGCGGTGTGCCAAAGGCGGATTTCCAGCGATAGTCAAAATAGGCGGAGGTGGTTTGCACCAATGCGGTTTCTCCCGGACAAACGCCTCCCGGCGCAATGATAGCCGGTGATGGGTTGGCGTTCACCACTACATTAAATGCCGTGGAAAGCCCGCAAGCAGTGAGTTGAAGCTGGTGTGTACCGGGTAGTTGCCAGAATACTTCAACGGAGTTGGTACCCTGACCGGTTTTGATCACGCCCGCGTTGGCGGGCACAACCGTCCAGGCATATTCAAAACGTTCATAATAGTCAGTGCTGTAATAACCCACCTGACTTTCGCATACAGCAGGTAAGCCGGTAATATTCAAACCTGTTGGCGCCTGAACGTTTAATTTGAGCGTATCCGACAAACATCCCAATCCATCCACCGATTCATATTGAACTGAAATCCAACGATTGGGGGTATTGTTCCAGGTATAATTAACCGGATTACCGCTTTGGGTAGTTACGGTGGCTCCATTTGCACGCCAGTTTACTTTGTAAGCCGGGGCGCCTTGTAATTCATAGGTAACCGGTGTGCCGGGGCAAATGACAGAAGGCCCATCGATCGCAACAGGTTTGGGAGGTTTAGCTACCACCGTCACCATCATTTCAGCAAAAGCGGAGCAAGTAGTCGCTGGATTGGCGGGTTCTGCATACACACGATACCTGCCTGGCGTGGCATTGCCGGGAAAACTAAATTGAAAATTTGCACCTGGAGCGGTATAAAATTCACTTCCTGTTTCATCAAAAACAGTCCAGTTGCAGGAAAGAAAACTGCTGGTGGCTGGGTATTTGGCTTCAAAATTTGAAGGAAGCCCTTCACAAAGTTCCAAATTTCCGGAAATCAAAAATGGGGAAAGAATTTTAACCGGGATACTGTCGGTTCCTCCGCAACCCAGGTAGCAGTTGTAATAATCGACCACCAGCCAGTAGGTATTTCCTGGATTTGCATTGGCTGTCCAGCCAATGGTCACTTCGTTGGTTGATTGCCCTTCCAAAATAGACCCGCCACCACTTAGCGTCCAGTTGTATTCGGTGCCATCGAACAGGTCGATTGAATATTTTTCTTCGGAATCTTCACATACGAATTCACGGCCTCTTATTTCGGCATTGTCGGAAATAATAGGCACTTTAAAAATGCTTGCTTGCGGGCAGGATGAACCGGGGCAACCTGTAGCGCTTAGAGCAATAATGCCGTCGGGGCCTTGCCCCCATTGGATGGTAATGGTGTTGTCGGAAGTGCCGCCGCCATCGATAACTGTCCCGTTGGCGGAAACCTGCCAGGTAAAGGCGCTGCACGCGGAGGCAGTAGAATACGTAACCGTTTCGCCCGGGCAAACCGAGCCGACGCAGTCGAGGATTGGCGGTTCGGTATCAAGCACCTCCACTTGCCAGTTCAGGGTGTCGGCGCAGAGGCAATCGCTTTTGGCGATCAGGGTAACGGTGAAATTACCCGGTACTTTGAATGTATGTTGAACGTTTTCGGTGTTGGATGTGGAAAGGTCGTCGCTGAACGACCATTCATACAAATCGGCATTCAGGCTTTTATTGGTGAAAGCAACCGACTGGCCTTTACAAACCTGTAAAAAAGCGCCTGAAGCAGGTGGGTCGCTTTCAAACTGAGCCGTTGGTTCTTCTACGATGGTTACGCAATATTGGCTTTCAAAACAAAAATCGGGCGAAGATGAACCTAATTTGAGCAGGCCGGGTCCGGCAGGGCCCCAGGTGACGCTCACTTCCAGTTTATTGGGGCTTACCGTATAACTCTGGGCGCCCAGCACGGTCCAGACGGCGAATTGAGTGGGTTGTGGACCATTACAGGATGTGGGTTGTTCGATAAAATATTGGATGGTGCTGTTTGGGCAAACCATTTCACAGGTAGCATCGCTGCCAGATGGATCGTAGTTGCAAAAAGCCGCATTTTGGGAGTGAATTTTTAAAACATTGCTTTGCCCCTGGCCGATGTAAAAACACTCGGTGGCGCTGTTGTTGGCGGCATCATAAACGGTAAGGCAGTAGGTGCCGGCACATACATTGGTTATATTGCTTGTGGTTGAGCCATTCGACCACAAATAAGCATAACTCGGAACCCCGCCAGATACAGCGATGGTAATCTTCCCGCTGCAGCTGGCCTGGCAATCGTCGTTCGTGACAATGCCCTGAATTAACAATTGCGAAGGATTACCTGTGCCGCCGTTCATATTAACGCAGGTGGTACGGGTACATCCATTGGCGTCGGTGACGGTAACGCAATATGTTCCAGGCTGATTGACACTCACATCCTGTGTGGTGGCGCCGTTGCTCCATAGGTAGGTGTAAGGAGGGTTGCCGCCGGTGGTGGAAATATCCACGGATGAAGAGGAAACGACGGAGGTGATGTTAATCGGCGTAGGCGAGTTGACAGTGCCAGAGCCGGTGGCTGTACACCCGTTGGCGTCGGTGACGGTAACGAAATACGTTCCCGATGGTACATTATTCAAATCCTCAACGGTTGACGAAACCCCGTTCGGCCCTTGCCAGTGATAATTATAAGGCGCAGTTCCGCCGGTAGCAGTGATGCTGACCCTTCCATCGCTCGATCCGAAGCAGGAAACATCGGTTGGGCAAATAGAAAGTGTGAGCACAGTAGGTTGCGTAATGGTGGCGCTCAGGGTTTTGGTAATACCGTTTGAACTGGTTGCGGTAACCGTATAAGTACCTGCGCACAAGCCATTAATAGTTTGTGTGGTGTTTCCGCTTGACCAAGTATAGGTTACCTGCCCAACGAATTGCGAACCAGAAACAGTGATCGACCCGTCACACACGCCAAAACAACTGCAATTGGTATGGGTTTCGGTTAAATTTTGCGCAAAAAGACGTTGGGATGTAAGGCAAAAAAGAACCAGGCAGGTAAGAGAGAAGTAAAAATTTCGCATCGGTAGTGATGGTTTATTGTTGAACCAATGGGAGTGTGTCGGGATTAAAATATCAAAGATAATTTCTAATCGATAAAAGCTGCCTTAAATAACGCCAATATATCAAATAGGCGACGCTGTCACAGCATCGCCTATTTTTAAAACTGACTTACCGGGTTTTATCAAACCCCCATCATCTGATGGTTCGTCAATTTTTTTTAATAAATTCATACGTTGTAAACTCCACAAAATCGGCGGCAGAGAGGGTGAAGGATTTTACTTTTCCTCCTTCCGTAACGAATGGAAACACTTTGGATCCCAAGGTCTGATCGGCATAGGTACAAAGGAACCGATCGCCGCCCATAGGTTGGAGGCGGGCTACCGTTTCGTGGTGTTCCAATCGTGCCAGCAGTGAGCCGCCGTCTTTGATCAGGGTGACGACGCCATATGCCTCATTTTCGTATCGACCCGTGTAGGCTTCCAGCGGCAGGTTGCTTGGGTTGCGCATTGCCGCGGTGTCGCGCCAGGCTCTTTCAATTTTCAGGATTTCTCCGAAATAATTTTCATATCCCTTTAAAAATTGAGAGTGGTGATCCTGATAGGGTAAGTTGGACGCTACATGAATTAATACCTGGTTCATAGATTGATAGAAGCCGTTCATGTCGGTATTCGTCAGCACTACGATTCCAATAGAATCTTCAGGCAGGAGCGTGACGGCCGTGACATAGCCATTTACGCCGCCGGTATGGGATACAATTTCTTTGCCATGAAAATCCTGAAGTTCCCAGCCTAACCCGTACAGGCTGTAATGGCTGCCTTGGCGGCTTCTTCCCAGAATAGACTCTGGTACGCGCGTGCGCTGGATGGCCTCTATGGGAATTACTTGTTTACCCTTGTAAAAACCTCCGTTCAGTTGAGCGATCAACCAGTGGCTCATGTCATTTACAGAAGAGGCAATACTGCCTGCCGGCGCCAGGTTGTCGATGTTTGCAAAAAAGAGCGGGGTGAGCTCGCCATCGAATTTTGAATAGGGCATGGCGAGGTTTCCGGCATTTATCGCGTCTGCCGACAAGGCAAGAGATCGGTTCATTTCCAGGGGCTGAAAAATCTTTTCCTTGATGTTTTCCTGCCAGGTTTTTCCCGTAGCGGCCTTGATACATGCTCCGGCGATGGCATAACCGGCGTTGGTATACCCCCATTTGGTGCGAAATTCATGCATGGGCTTGAGTTTCCCGAATTTTTCGATGATCTGGTCGGAAGTCAGTTTCGACGTCCAATACATAAAATCGCCTTGAAAGGTTTCCATACCCATACGGTGGCTTACAATGTCGGTCAGGTTTAAATGCGCTGCCACCCAGGAGTCTTGCATCTTAAAATTGGGAAGCCATTTTTGCACACGATCGGAGAGCGACCACACCTGCTCGTGCTCCAGCATCGCCATAGTAGTGCCGGTGAATGCTTTGGTATTCGATCCGATCATAAATAGTGTATTGGAATCGACCGGTTTTTTATTTTTCAGGTCGCATACGCCATACCCTTTGGCTACTAATACCCGGTCGCCTTTTACCACACAAACGGCTGCGCCGGGGATATCCCATTGTTTGAGTCCGCGTTCCATTTGCACATCCAGGCTATCGCGTAAAAAACGTTCAAGCCCGATGGTTTGGGCGCTTGAGTTCGTAATTGTGAAAGCCAGATAAAGCAGAGGCAACAGCGTTTTTTTCATAGATTATGTTTTTAAAATTGCTTCGAATGAATGTCCAAAAGTAATGGATAATCGCGGCCTGTTGATCTGGTGCCCATTAAATACGACGAGAGCCGCTTTGTGGGTGCAAAGCGGCTCTCGTTTTAATGTTTGTTACTTCCATAAATTTGTTTGAAATGTTTCCGCCGTCCTAAAATACTCATGGTGGCATAATAAAGCAGAACGGCTACGTAGGTGCATTTGCAAAGCCAAGCTTTCATCATTGGTTATTTTTTGATGAGGGTGATGTTGGAAGGAACCTGACCTGGTACAGCCAGCTGCAATACATAAGCGCCGGCCGGCAAATTTTTGGCATTAAGCTCCTGTTCACCTGCACGCGCGGGTGAAGCGGAAATCCATTTTCCATCTGGGGTGTACAGGTTCAAAGAAGCGCCTTCCACAACGGATTCGAGTTGGACGTTCCAGGAAGACGTTGCCGGGTTGGGCCATACGCGGATGTAGGTCGTATTGGTTGATTCATGAGCTTCTTCGGAGCGGGCGCTGAGCAATTGTTGTACCAGCGATCTGAGTTGGTCTATTTCGTTTTGTTGCGCTTCCAATTGTGCTTGTTGTTCCTGAACCGCTTTCACCAAAGGAGCTACAAACTCTGCATAGCGCAAACCATACAGATCGGTTTCATTTTTAGGCACATCCACGCCGCTGAATGCATAATCCAACAGATTGGCTGCTTTTTCCACCTCCTGGGCGATGAAACCGGTTTGCAGCGTCTGTTTCTGTTCGGCTAGCGATTCACCTGGCGCAGGAACGTAGTTGATCCGCCGGTTGATGGCATCCACGTCGAGGTGATAAGTGACGGGTCGCAGTTGCATGATAAAAGCCAGTCCGGGCACATTTTCCAACACGTTATTTTTGATACGGCCGTCAGAAACATTGGTCCAGTTGACAAAACCGCCGATGCTGCTTACGCTGCTGTTGCCGATGCGGATTTGATTGGAAGCGGTGATACGCGCGCCGTTTCCCAGTGCAGTGGAGTTAGACAATGCGCCTGAAAGTGTGTTATCGGCATCGTTACCAACAAAAGTACAGTTGCTGTTGCTGGCGGAAAGATCGCCGGCAGCATACCCGATTGCCGTATTTCTGTTTCCGGTGGTATTCGCAAACAGCGCGGATCGACCAATCGCTGTATTAAAAAAACCGGTGGTATTGGCATTGAGTGCATTTGATCCGACGGCAGTTTGTTCCGATCCGGTCGTATTGTTGGTTAAGGCACTGAAACCGGCGGCTACATTTAAACTTGATGTTGTGTTTTTGTTCAAGGCAAAAGCTCCTAAACCGGTGTTGCTGTTTCCGGATGTATTTTTAAACAGCGCGGCAGAACCGACAGCTACATTGTGACTGCCAATGGTGGTAGCATTGCCGGCGCTTTGCCCCAGAAATGTATTTTCAAAACCGGTAGTGATCTTTTCTCCGCTGAGAAACCCCAGGGCCGTATTGTTCGAACCTCCCGCCACCGCCACCGATCCGGCGCCCTGACCGATGAATAAACACTGGTTGGCATTCCAGATATCGATCCGGGTAAAGCCGGCGGCGTTGGCGCCCAAATACATTCGTTCGGCGCCATTGGCCGTAAATACAACCTGGTTGGGCGCACCGGCAAATTCAGTTTGTACACGGGTAGTGCCCGCGGCATTCTGAATGAGAGATTGTGAAAAAAGATTTATATGCCCCAAAAGTAGCCAGAATACGAGTTGAAGTTTCATTGGTTAAGTGTTTGAAATTGATTCGATTGTTCCGATTGATTCGATTGTTCCGATTGTATGAATTGTTAGTTGAAATAGCCATTTAATCGTATCAGTCGATACAATCGAATCAATCAATCTATTTTCCCTGTGGTTCTCCGAAAATAAAATTATCCATCACGGATACATCGATGGAGCCACTGTCGTCGGGTCCAAGCGGCGAATTACCATATTCAACTTTTACCCGGTGAACAATGGCTTCAGGAAATAAGACGCCGAGGAAAACATGCCCGTTATTCAGGTAAGGTGTGGCATACACACCAAGCGATTTGTCGTTGATATCAAAATATTCAAATGCGGCATTTTCCATTCGGTCTACATCAACATACACGGCGCCGAAGCCTCGGACGACCGCTTTGGTATCGGTTCCAGGTACATAAAACCGAACCTCAGCGATGTTGCTTCCTACTGGAGAAAAGAGACGTTCACCGCTGAATGGTGGGAAAATAGAAACATAATTTGGGTTGATGTTGCCAAACGACGGGAGTGTGTTCGTCGGGTTGTTGCTGTCGGCGCTTACCATCAAACCGGTTCCGGGCGTACTGAGTACCAATCCGCGGGCGCGTGGCGCGACGGCGGAATTGAAAAGATCGGGGGGATAATAGTTTGGGGCAGCCTCTTCATCGGTCAGGCCATCCCAATTTACTTCTCGGAAACCGGTGGCGCCTTGCGTACCCGGCACACCGCCGTTATCGGCGCCCAATTCGGCTTTAAATTGATCAATGACGGTTTGAATGTCGGACGAAGCGCTGAAAACTGTTGGGTCATCCGTTCCGCTTTTTTTATCGCAGGAGTTGACCATGAACAGGACGGTCAGGGCGATCAAAATTTGAAAAAAGCTGTTTTTTTTCATAAGTTTGTTTTTAGAAAGGCAATGGCGCCAAAGCAAAGGACTCTGCTACCTTTGGTGTTAAGCTTCTCTAAACCCTAACCGGTTATTGGAATTTTTTTTTGCCGGCAACGTTTATTTTCGCCCAATCCATTAAAACATTATGAAAAAAACGATTATTTTTTGCCTGCTCTTTCTTTTTTCTACGCCCATTTTATTCGCACAATCTCCTTGTGACACGGTGCTTATTTCAAAATATTTGTCGGAATCGTCCAGGTTTTATGATGAGTACCAACTTGAAAAAGCGCTTAAATCGGCGCTTCTGGCTCACCAGTCGGCACTGCAATGCGCTTCTCAATCGCCTTGGTTGAAAAAGGCATTTTTATTGGCCGACAAATGTTATCAAAACCTGGCGCTGGATTTTACCAACCGGGGCTTTTTTGAAAAATCGATTGATGTGTCGGAAAGGCACATTGCTTTACACCGCGAAATGGGGACAGTGTATCCCGACGAACTTTCAAAGGCATACCGCAACCTTGGGGCGGCACACAACTTAAGCGACCACCAAAAACTAGCCCTGGAAGCATTTGAAAAAAGCCTTAAAATTCGGCAGGATGCCAATCCGCTTGATCCGCTCATTTCTGGTGCTTTGGAAAACTTGGCCCAATTGAGTATTGATATGAAAGACAGCACAAAAGCGCTGGCTTACCTGAATGAATGGGAAAGTTTTCACCGTAAAATAGGCAAAAAAGCGGGCTTGCAGGCTAGAATGAATTTAGCAAATTCCTGGTCATTTTATCACGTGATGATGGGCAATCTTCCTGCAGCCATAAAAGTAGTTGAAGATACATTGAACATGTACGGCGAAAAAATCCGGGCAAGGGGAGGGTTTTTGGGCACTGCAGAATTTCAATTGTGTGAAATGCTTACGTTAGCGGGCGAGTATGAGCGTGCATTCCGCTATTCAGAAAAAAATATTGAATATTTTGAAGCCAGGATGCAAAAACAACGGGGTCGCCTTTTTTCGCGAACGCACTACGCCTGGTGTTATGCCCAATCTGCCAGATCTGCCTGGAACCTATACCTACAATCGAAAGATACAAACTGGTATCAAATTGCAGTGCGTCGATGTACTAAAGCTGAAGATGAAATTTTTGCCATGCGCGACCGCGATCCGAATGACGGTTTTCGTGACTGGATCGCCAATGAACTGGGCCTGACAGCGAATATCACCGAAGTGCGCAATGGACTTTATCGCCTTACCGGAGAAAAAACACACATGGCCAGGGCTTTTGAAGTACAGGAGGCATTCAAAACCTTTTCCGTGCAGCAGTTTTTACTTGAAACCGAAGCGCTGAATTGGGGCGGCCTTCCCGATACAATTTATCAAAAAGAAACGGCATACAGGCAGTCAATCATTGACCTGGAAACGAATTTTTTTATGGTTCGGAACCAACCGAATGCCGATAGCCTGATAGCGGCAAACGACCGTGAACTCTTCAGTTTGCGGGATGAATACAGCCGTTTTTTGAATAACCTGGAACAAGATTACCCCGAATATTTCAGGTTGAAATACCATAGTTACAAAGTGACGCTGGAGGAGGTTCAATCCAGGTTGCTGACCGACAATCAATGTGTGCTCGATCTGTTTATTGAAAACAACATGGTATTTGCCATGCTGATCCGTCGGGATACAGTAGTGTGGTCGACCGGCCGGGAAACCGATGCGCTTTGGCAAGCTATTGACAAACTTCAGCTTGAAGCCCGACAATTCAACCGGATTCAACAACTTCCTGAAAGTGAATACCTGAATCATTTAAGGAGTTATACAGAAGCGGCATATCGGGTTTACCAGGGTTTGATTGAGCCGGTCAGGCCGCTGTTAAAAGAAGAAGTGCTCTTGGTGCCGAGAGATCAGTTGGCTGAAATTCCCTTCGGCGCCTTGCTGACCAAGCGGGAAACAAACCTGGCAAAACCCCAAATGTGGCATTACCTCGATCAAGAATTTATTATAAGCCAAACCTATTCGATTGGGTTGTTTGATTTCATTCAACGCAGAAGACAAGATCGAAAACAGGAGAAAAACGTACTGGCCCTGGCTCCATTTTTTCAGGGAACTATATCCAACGACCTGACCATGGAATTTGGTTCGTCAGAAAGTCGGGATCAGTTGTTCAAAACATTACCACACAGCGGCGAGGAAGTGAAAGCGATAGCACGAATTACCAATGGAAAACCAGTACTCGGAGCAGCGGCAACCAAGTCAATCTTCAACGAGTTGAGCCCTGATTATGGGATCATCCATTTGGCAACCCATAGTTTGTCGAACCACATACACGGGGAATACTCCATGATTGCGCTTCAATCAACAGAAAAAGCCAATAAAATTGACTTGCTGTATGCCCGTGACGTGTATAATATACGCCTTACTGCCGATCTGGTGGTGCTTTCCGCCTGTGAAACCGGGCAGGGGCAGTTTCGTAAAGACGAAGGTATTGTAGGCCTGACGCGCGCATTTACCTGTGCCGGCGCGCGCAACGTGATCGCTTCTTTGTGGTCGGTAAACGACGCGACAACCAAAGACCTGATGATTTATTTTTACGAGGAATTAAATAAAGGCCTTCCCTATAACCGGGCTTTGGCCAACGCTAAACGACAATTCATTCAACATCAGAAACAATTTGCACACCCCTATTTTTGGGCCGGGTTTGAGTTGCACGGCAGGTAAAAATTGGACTATCCGCTTTTTAGAAACAACAGTTTTTGATATCCGATTTATTCGATCTCCGATTTGCGAATAAATTGTTGAATTTCGATTTCTTGATCCCGTTGATACATTCTAATATCGGAAATCTAACCCCTATTCTCCAACGCGTATAATCAGTAAAAAATATACACAAAGAGGGCCATTCCGAATGTTCGGAATGGCCCTCATCTTTAAAGATCACTTTGATTTACAAAAAATACGGATAAAAAACCAATCCGCGAAATCCCGTAATCAAATGAATCCGCGATCTATTTCTGTACAACCAGTTTGCGCGTTTTAGCGATTTCGCCGTTGCGCACCTGTACAAAGTAAACACCGTTTGGCAGGCTGTTCAGGTCGAATACCAGTTGGTTTTCGCCTTTCACGAGCGTGCTGTTTTGTTGCAGCGCAACTTTACCGGATGGATCGATGATCGAAACAGTTACGTCGGATTCTTGCTCTACCGGTACTTCAACAGTTACCTGGCTCATGGCCGGGTTCGGGAACAAGCCGAAACCTGCGTTTTCAAAAATCACCGGAATTTCGATCGTCTCTTCAGGGCCGTCGGTGCTGCCGTCGGTACGATATGGGGTGCCACTGCGATTAACACGGAAGGTATAACACTGTGTGTTGCTGCTTGCGCCGTTGTAACCATAGATGTAAGCTGTGTAAGCTGTTGAAACCGTACCGTTGTTATAGATAATGGTTTCATTGGTCGTGCCTGCATTTTCGGAAGTTGCAAGCAAAGTTGCGGAGCGGTATAATTTCAGGTCGTAGTCGAAAGGCAGGGTCGTCAATTCCAGTTTGAAGTGTTTCTGCGAGGAAGTATTGCTGAATTTGTACCAATCTTTATCCGTAGAAGATGCAATTTGCGCTGTAAAGGTGGTATTTACCGGAATTGTTTTTGCTGCAGTTCTGCTGTTATTGGGCTCATAAGCATCAGCACATCCGCCGCCGCCGCCGGTGGTCGTGAAGCTCACCGGGCTGGAATAGCTGCCGCTGCTGCTGCCGCAAACGGCTTGAACCTGGAAGTTATAAACCGTGCCTGCCGTAAGGCCGCTCAGGTTATGCGAGGTAGTTGTGAGTCCGGAAACGGTCGTCCAGGTGGTAGCCGAGTTCAGTTTCCATTGCAGGTTGTATGAAGTAGCTCCACTCACGCCGGTCCAACCCAAGGTTGCACTGGTATTAGTGATGTTGGTGGCCGCCAGGTTTGAAGGTGTGCCACAGCCCGTAGGTGCATCGCAGCCATTGGAAGTGGTAAGCGAGTTACGGAAGCCGCCAGAAGCAAACAAGGCTTGCATGCGGGTTTTTTGGCCGGTGGTGAACAGGTTCATGCAGGCATCGTCGGTGTAATCCATGTAGTTCATGAACATATCGCCGTTCGGGCCGTTGCTGCAGCTGATGGTTGGAAAGCTTGGGCAGCCATAGTTTTCATCAGCCTGGTTTGGCGTATCGCCCACCTGGTCGGTTCCATTGCAGGAAGTGCCGTCGTCGCCCCAGATGTGGTAGCAGTTAAGCCAGTGGCCTACTTCGTGGGTTGCTGTGCGGCCTTTGTCGAAAGGCGCTGTAGCCGTTCCAATGGTGCCGAAATAAGCGTAATCGCACACCACACCGTCGGTAGCAGCAGGGCCGCCGGGGAATTGGGCGTAGCCCAATAAACCACCGGAGAGGTTACAGACCCAAAGGTTGAGGTATTTGTTGCGATCCCAGATGTTAGAGCCGCCTTGTGCTGTGTATTTTACCGCATCATTGGTTGAAAAGCCGTTTACTGTGGTTGATTTGCGAACGATACCGTTGGTAGCGTTGCCGCTTGGATCTTGTTGAGCCATGCAGAAATTCACCTCACAATCGGCGGCGATACCCGTCCAAACGCCCGGCGTGTTGCCTGCATCGGCGTTGGTACGGCGGAAGTCGGCGTTTAATACATCGATCTGTGTAGCGATTTGAGCATCCGAAATATTCTGAGTGGAATTAAAATATACAACGTGAACTACAACGGGGATCGTTACAACGGTTCGGTCATGAGCGCCATTTTGTTGAATAAATTGTTCTGTGTGGCGCATGATGTTTTCGACTTCCTGGCGCATAGCAGGATTGTTTTGCAACTGTTGTTGTAAAACTTCCTCTGCTGCACAAGTGCGATGCTGGGCGGAAAGAACCCCGGCAAACAAAAGCAGGGCTAATGTTGAAAGCAAAAGTTTACGCATGAATAAACGTGGTTAAAAATGAAAAAAAGCTTGATTTGCAAATAATTGAAATTCGAGAATGCAAACAGGAAAGATTGAATTTCAGTTGGTGAGACGAGGGGCTTAACGGTTATTTTTAAGATTTCATTTTAATCAGGCAAAAGTATTTTTAAAATATGGTTAATAACAATTATTTATTGTCATAAACTGGACAAATGAAAGGCTAATTTTGATGTTTTTCGAAAAAATTAAAACAATTAACGGCAATTGGCTGGTAGTACCTTTCTTCGCGGTTGTTAAAGCAATCAGATATTTATGAAATTCTTCCGTTTTACGCTGCTCTTAACCCTTTCAATCATTTCAACATGGAGGGTTGCTTCGCAAACATCGCTTTTTGTTCCGCGCAATTACCAGAAGCCTTACGAAAAAGGCACTCGTAGCTGGGATGGCGCGCCAGGGCCAAATTATTGGCAGAACCGCTCCTCGTATAAAATTCAGGCTTCGATTGATCCTAAAACCCGTCGCTTGTCGGGTGAAGAAACGGTTACCTACTATAATAACAGCCCGGACACCCTGAAAAGCATACGGTTCAAGCTACAGCACGATCGTTACAGGAAAGGCGCTCTCCGGTCGAACGATGTAACGCCAAGCGATGTGGAAGACGGCGGAACCCTCATTGAAGCGCTTGCTTACAACGGAAAACCGGTGGATGAAAAAAACCGCCGCCGGTTTGCTACTTTCCTGGATATTGTGTTAAAAGACAATCCATTAGCACCAAAAACCAGTGCGACGATCAGTGTAAAATGGTCGTACATATTGCCGCTCGGCGAAGATGCCGCCCGCGAATGCGTATGCGACAGTACCAGTTATTTTGTGCCTTATTGGTATCCTCAGGTAGCTGTGTACGATGATATCAACGGATGGGCCTCCTTTCCATACACCGGAACGCAGGAGTTTTACCACGATTTTTCCGACTATGATGTCACCATCAGTATGCCTGCGGGCTTCCAGGTTTGGGCAACGGGAGAATGGCAGAACGCTTCGGAAATTCTGACGCCGACATACCTGGATCGTTGGAAAAAAGCGCAAACAAGCAACGATGTAATTGCTGTTTTTAAAGAAAACGAACTTCGCGCAGGGGGCGTTTATCAAAAATCAGGAAGCAATGCATTTCGGTTTAAAGCGACCGATGTGCCCGATTTTGCGTTCGGAACCAGCGACCACTATAACTGGGATGCCGTTTCAGTGGTGGTCGACGACCGCAGCGGACGCCGCACTTTTGTAAGCGCGGCATATCATTCCAAATCTACTGATTATCCACAAGTAGCGCGCATCGGCGCCGACGGCATTCGCCTGATGTCGACCTATTTGCCCGGCTATCCTTTCCCCTATCCGGTGATGACGGTTTTTAATGGGAACGACGGCATGGAATATCCAATGATGTGTAACGATGTCAGTACGGCGCCGGAATCGCCCATGACGCTGACTATCCATGAAATCAGCCATACCTATTTCCCTTTCATGATGGGAATCAATGAACAGGATCATGCGTGGATGGATGAAGGATGGGCTGCTTTTTTTGACTACCTGCTTTCCGATTCGCTTTCCAACCACACCCT
Organism: Saprospiraceae bacterium; assembly: GCA_016787465.1. GTDB lineage: Bacteria > Bacteroidota > Bacteroidia > Chitinophagales > Saprospiraceae > M3007. The sequence goes on from JAEUUR010000113.1 coordinate 15,689, forward strand.
CGGCCGGGTGCGCAATTATGCCGCCATTGCCGGAACGGAAGACGATGTGCCGCCGATGGTGCGCGCGCGCAACCTTTCAAGCGCATACCGGAATGCATCCTATCAGCGCCCGCAAAGCGCCTATTTTACGTTGCTGGATTTGCTCGGTTACGAAAAATTTCACCAGTGCATGACCACCTACATGGATCGATGGAAAGGCAAACACCCGGCGCCTTTCGATTTTTTCCAAACCTGGAATCAGGCTTCAGGCCAAAATCTGGATTGGTTCTGGCGCCCCTGGTTTTTTGACTGGGGTTATCCCGACCTGGGTATTCAGGGGGTTGTGGGGGCGGAAGCCGCCAATAGCCAGGCCGTCATGATTGGCCGGAATGGAAATATACCCGTTCCGATTCACCTCGTCGTAGAATACACGGATGGAACTAGCGGCGTTTTTCACCAGACAGCAGCCGTATGGAAAGACGGAAAACAATCGTTTAAAATACTGTTGCCTCAAGGCAAACAACCCAAAAAACTTAAACTCGGCGCCACCACGATCCCCGATGCAGCTCCGAAAGATAATTTATGGGAAAAAAGCTAGAAGTTGTACATTTGCCTTTGAATATCAATATGTTAACCAACAAACGGACACCTCGCCATGAAAAACAATAATTTGCTTACCTACGTGCTTTACGGTCTGCTGGGCCTGATTATCATCATTGCAGGCTACTACGCTTGTGAAAAAAAGAAGGAAGGCAAACTGAAACAACAACAGGACGAAGCCGAATTGCAACAAACGTTGCGTAACATGGGTTATGCGCCTGATACCACCGGCGGCGGCAGTTCGTTTGCCGGAGAAGACACGACCAAAGCCAAAACGGGTACGCAAAAACCGGTGGTTGATAAAAATGGCATAGAAAAAGAAAGCGACACCAAAACGGGTACGGCAAAAACCCAACCGTCTACGACCAATACAGCGCCTACTGCAAAAACGGCGCCGGCGCCGGCTGCTCCTAAAACAACTACAACGCCAAAAACCACCACTACCCAAACGGTGAAAGGCCCCGGCACCGGCCGATGGGCCGTTAGAGCCGGCACGTTTTCTTACATGGAAGGCGCTCGCCGCCGCCTGGAAGAAGTGATCAAAGCAGGTTATCCCAATGCTGAAATCGCTAAAACTTCAGATGGCAAAGCTGCCGTGGTCGTTTTCCGTTCCAATGATAAAAACGCTGCAATCCGTGTGATGGATAAGCTGGAAGAAAAAGGTATCGACGCGGCGGTGTTTGACCGGAAGAATTAATTCTCCAATACCCGCACGTAGAAGTTCGGATCCACCTCCAATTGTTTCACCTTTTTATTCCAGGTTTGCCACTCGGTGCTGGGGTAAATGAACTGTTGCGCTTTTTTATTGATGCTCACTTTGAGCGGCATGTTGAACCCTTCGATGCAGTTCATCCAGCGGTATTGCAATTTCCCTTTTTCAATTTTGTATTCGAACATGGGAATTGACGTGTTTCGGAGGTACTGATCAAATACTTTTGAAAAATCGTGGCCGCCGTGTTTGCTGATGTAATCCTCGATTTGTTTGGTTTCAACGATCTGGTGGTAAAAATCGCGGTTGATACCCCGAAGTATTTCGCGCCATTTTTGGTCGTTATCAACAATTTGCCGAATGGTATGCAACATATTGGCGCCTTTGGGATACATGTCGCCTGATCCTTCAGCATTCACATCGTAGTCGCCAATGATGGGTTTTCGATTGTTTATACCCCTGCGCAAACCGACGGCGTATTCAGCGCCGGCCTGTTTGCCATAGTAGTATTCCGTAAACAAAGCTTCCGAATAAGTGGTAAACGACTCGTGAATCCACATGTCGGCAATGTCTTTGTACGTAACGTTGTTGGCAAACCATTCATGCCCCGATTCATGGATGATGATGTAATCCCACTTGCTTCCCCAACCGGTTCCCGACATGTCGGAGCCTAAATACCCGTTTTTGTATTTATTACCGTAGGTAACCGAGCTTTGGTGTTCCATGCCGAGATAGGGAACTTCCACCAGTTTATAGCCATCCTCATAAAAAGGATACGGGCCAAACCAATACTCGAAGGCCCGGATGGTTTGTTTGCCTTGCTGAAACTGCACTTTGGCTTTTTCCAGGTTTTCCGGTAAAACGTAGTAGTCAAGGGTGAGAACCCCTTTTTCTCCGTGCAGGGTGTCGGAAAAATGAGCATATTGGGCAATGTTGACGTTTACGCCGTAATTATTGATCGGATTGGCTACAAACCATTCGTATGTTTTGGTACTGTCGGCGTTTTCAATGGTTTTACGCAAGCGCCCGTTCGATACATCCATCAAGTGCGCAGGCGTGGTAACGGCGATGCGCATGGAATCGGGTTCGTCGTACATATGGTCTTTACACGGCCACCAGGCGCTGGAACCCAATCCCTGGCAGGAGGTGGCGATAAAAGGCAGGTTGTTTTTGTCTTTCGACCACGAAAAACCACCATCCCAGGGCGCCCTTTTGGCTTTTCGCGGATTCCCGGAATAAAAAACAGTGACGGTTTCACTGGCGCCTTTGCGCTGGGGTTTTTGTAACCTTACAAAATAAGCAAAACGCCCCGCAGGTTCAAAAGTCAGCGCAACGCCGTCTTGTAAGATCCGGTCTATTTTTAAGGGCGGTTGCAGGTCGACCTGTAAGATTTGATTGTTTTCAAGCACGGTGTATTGGATGGCCGTATGACCTTTGATACTTTCCGTGGAGGGGTCTACGCTGATATTCAGGTCGTAATAAGTGAGGTCCCACCAGGCTCGTTGAGGAGTGACCGACCCCCGAAGGGTATCTTCAAAGGTGTAGGTTGAGTTTTGGGCAAATAAGGATTGCACCGACAAAAGCAATAAAAAAGGCAAAAATTTCATGGTGTTATGGCTACAGCAAAGTGAATCTATCTGCGAAATCATTCGAATCAAATAAATCCGTGTTTAATATTCAAGTTTGGTTTGAATGGGCGGGTTTTGTAGTTTTTTGAACAAAAACCAGGCAGCAAGGCCGATGGCAGCAAAACCAATAATCAGGCTGCCGGCAGGCCCCAGCATATCTGCTATGGCTTGAAAAATTTCAGCTTTTGCCCGGGTTCTGTAACCGCTGGAACTACTGCTTTCCATTGTGCCGGAGGCCATACCATACATCAGCCAGGTAAGCCCGCAGGCCAGGGCTGTGTAACCCAGGTTGGGTAGAATTGCTTTAAAAACGCCCAATTGCTGTTCGGAACGCCGGAAGCCTTGCACTTTTTCCAGGTAGGTAAAAATATTGTGGATGTCGGTGGCGCCATCGGGTGTTTTAATCACGCCGGGCCAACTCAGTTTAATGCCATTATAAGAAATATTGGCGCTGCCTGAATTGCTTAAATGTGTAAAACGTTTAATATCGGAATAGGGCACATGCGCCGTAGACGTCATGGTTAAAGTTTTTCCGTGGGCATTTTCAAACGCCTCGGTAAATTCATGAGGATCGGTGGTTTTTTTGCTGCAAAACCGGATGGCATCCGGAGTTAACAACATCGTTTTGAAGTATTTGTGGTCTTCGATAAAAAAAACGCGCTGTTCGATGGCGCGAAGGGCTTGGTTGTTTTCCATATCAGGTTATACGTTTTGTGTGACGGTAGCGGGAACTTCGTTGGGCATTTTGATGTACATCGACCAAAACTCCAGTTGTTCGATATTGTCGAGGAGCCAATTGCCGTTCACCAGGCGAAATGTCCATAAGGTTTCTACGTCCTGAAACCCTTTTTTGCCTTCCACGATCAATCCGGAATCGCGTTGCATGAGGTAGTCTTCCACATTGGCATCAAAATCAACCACGATCAAAGAGTTATCGCCGTTAGGTAGCCCTGAGTAACTTACAAAAATAGGTTCCATTTTTTTGATTCTGTTCAGTTGGCTGACATTGATCAAACCCTGGTTTTTCCAACGGTCAAGGTGTATGAGTTGTTGATTTTGCCAATACCAGCTGGTACAGAACTCGGATACATCGCCCATGTCTTCTTTTCCCCATGCCAGGTGGGTGCGCGTAAAAACATCTGTAAGCCGGGTTTTGAGGTTCATCCAATTAAACTGAGGGTTTTTCATGCCGAGTACACGCAATGATTTCATGGTGCTGCGTACTTTAAAATATTGCCTGACGCGTGAATACAAGATGAGCGGCAATAATAGAATGAATAGCACCAGCATCAGCAATTTGCCCCAAAAAGTGGTAAAAAGGACCTTGGCTATTTTTCCGCCGGGGCCGGCCCAGGCTTCCAGGGCACAGAAACAGATCAGCAACAGGGTGAGTGAAACGAGTATCAGGATACGCCGGTTGTTCATGGATAAGTCAGTAATTGTGTGATAAATGAGTTGTTTTAGTGCTTATTGAGATTTAAAGGGTTTTAACAACTGTCAAAAGTAACGCAATCGCTCCCATCCACCAAATACCGGACTAGCATACTTAGCGCTTGGCTTTGGAAACCTAGCATTGATTGATAGCGCGAAGTATCAAAGCCATTCTGTGTTGACTATTCTACAGCACATCTGCCCGGAGCTGAATTTCGTCGAAAAAACGCTGGAAACAATGGAAACGATTTTGATAAAAAATGTTTCCATTGTTACCTTTGCGCCATGTTTAACGAACAGCAGGAAAAATGGCTGAAACGGACGGAAGATCTGTTTCTGCGGGTAGGAATTAAAAGCGTGACCATGGATGATGTGGCACGCGAACTGGGCATTTCCAAAAAAACCTTGTACACATTTGTTGAAAGTAAAGATGATTTGGTGAAAAAAGTGCTTGAGCGTCACATTATGCAAGAAAAAAGGGATTGTGAAGTGATGTACGAGCGCGCTCAAAATGCGATTCAGGAAATGTTC
>JAEUUR010000163.1 GCA_016787465.1 Saprospiraceae bacterium
TAAAAAAAGATCAGCCATTCTGGACGCTCAACTTGAGAATCGACCGACTCGTCGAATTCCACCGCTTCTGCAACCGTTCCCCAAATACCTTTGTCCTTTACTTGCTATGATAACAAAAACCTTGTACATGCGTACTTACGTTACCCTCTGTCTGCTTTTTTCCACCCTTCTTGGTTTTTCACAAACAGCTTCCGTCAAAGGCCAGTTACAAGGCCCTGATAAAGAAGCGCTTGCCTATGTGAACGTGGCTCTGATGAACGCGGCCGACAGCAGCCTTGCCAAAGCCGGTATCAGCGATGAAAGCGGCGTGTTTGAATTTCGCGCCCTCAAAGCCGGCAACTACTTTTTCAAGGCCGTCACGCTTAACATGCAGGATTTGACAAAACCGGGGCTGACTTTAACTGACGGTCAACTGCTCGATTTAGGTGTTGTCGGCATGACGGCTAAAACCCTGGAAATCGCGGAAGCCACGATCACCGCTACACGTCCACTGGTGGAAGTTCGACCCGACCGTACCGTATTCAATGTGCAAGGCACCATCAACAGCACCGGCGCCGATGCTTTGGCATTGCTCCGCAAAGCGCCCAGCGTTACGGTAGACAACAACGACAATATCAACGTGCTAGGCCGCGCAGGTGTGCTGCTTTATGTGGACGGGAAACGATTGCCGCTTAGCGGCCAGGACCTTTCCAGTTACCTGCAAAGTTTGCCCGCCGACCAAATCGACCGGATCGATATCATCACCAACCCAGGCGCTAAATACGAAGCGGAAGGCAATGCGGGTATCATCGACATCCGGCTGAAAAAAGACAAAAACCTGGGTGCAAACGGCTCTGTCAGCACAACGGCAAGTCAGGGCAAATACGGCCAGGCCAATCTGAGCGGCACCGGAAACTTCAGAAACAAAAAAATCAACCTGTTCGGTTCAGGTATGTTTGGTGTGGGGAAACGTTTTGACAACATGAAGTTTTACAGCCTCCAAAACGACATTATCCAGGACGAAATCAATGAAAACCTGAGCGATGCCAGAAACGGCAACTACCGCCTGGGACTCGATTTTTTCAAATCAAAAACACAAACCTTCGGTTTTCTAGTTGGCGGAAACATCCACCAATCCGACCGCACCAATTTCAACCGCATTGAACTTTCTCCTCAATCCAATCCGGAAGCGATCGACAGTATTTTGGTGGCCAACAATACTGTGGATGTTGGCCGACGCCAACAAACATACAACTTGAATTACCGCTTCGACGATGGTAAAGGAAAAGTTTTCAATGTAGATGTGGATTATGGCAATTATCGGAATACCACCCTTCGGTATCAGCCCAATTTGTACTACGATGCTACCGAGTCGAACATCGTTACCGAGGTAATCAAACAATACGACACACCGAGCGACATCGACATTTATACTGCGCAATTTGATTTTGAAAACAAGCTCCTCGGTGGTTTGTTCGGCGCCGGCGCAAAATTCAGCCGCGTTGTTTCAGACAATACCTTTTTGGCATTTGATCAAACAAACGGCGTTTATGTCATGAATGATTCCGTTTCAAACTTATTCGATTACGATGAAATGGTATACGCCGGTTATGTCAACTATCAACGGGAATTGAGTAAAAAGTGGAACCTGAGCGCCGGTTTGCGCGTTGAACAAACAGACGCCACAGGGAATCTGACTGCCTTTTTGCCGGAGCTTCAGGAGCCACCTGTAGAACTGAACTACCTCAACTGGTTTCCCAACCTGGGCCTTACCTACCAAATTTCGCAGCAAAACTCCCTTTCATTCAATGCGGGCCGGCGCATCAACCGCCCGGATTACAACGTGCTCAATCCGTTCAATAACCGCTTGAGCGAACTATCCTACGAAAAAGGAAATCCGTTTTTAAAACCTGAAATCGTAAACAACGTAGAACTGGGATACACGCTGGCCTACCGTTACAATTTCAAACTCGGTTACAGCCATACCACCAACCAGATCACCCGTTTGATTGCACCCGACACCATCGACCCGCGGGCAGGGTACATCACCTGGGACAACCTGGCATCGCAAACCATCTTCAGTTTTAATGTAAGCGCTCCGGTACAGATCACTAAAAAATGGAACGCCTACTTCAACCTCAATGCTTCGCATATCGACAACCAAGCTGATTACGGCAATGGCGCCGTGGTGGATGTGCAGGCTTTCACCTACAATATTTACCAGCAACACACCATTGATTTGCCGTTTGGATTTAAAGGTGAAATTTCAGGTTGGTATTCCGGTCCCGGTGTTTGGGGCGGGGTGTTTCTTTATGAATCGAGCTGGAGCCTCGACCTGGGTTTACAAAAGAAATTCCTCCACGACAAGCTCAACGTTCGTCTAAGTGCCAGCGATATTTTCTATGAATCCGGTTGGGATGGCTATTCAGATTTCAACGGTTTGTATTCTACCGGCGGCGGTCGGTGGGATAGTCGTCGGGTGAGCCTGAGCCTTAACTATCGCTTTGGCAACGATAATGTGAAAACGCGCAGGCGGGAAACAAGTATTGAAGCCGAGCAAAAGCGTGTTGGCGGGTAGGTAGCACGTGCTTTAGCGCGTCACGTACATCGGAACAGGTTCCACGTGCTTTAGCGCGTCATGTACATCGGAACAGGTTCCACGTGCTTTAGCGCGTCATGTACATCGGGCTTTAGCCCAATGTCATTAAACTTTACCTTGAACCTCTCAAAGGTTAAATCAGCTGAAGCATGATGCCCCAACCCTGAAAAGCAAAATATGGAAGTAAAAAGTGCTGACTTTGGTAAGATTCTAAACCTTGCCATACCTAAGTCTTTGACGTCGGGCTAAAGCCCCCTATACTGGACGCGCTAAAGCACGTGATACCTGTGGTTTTACGACCAACCCACCAACATTAACGCAATGGCTGCCGGCAAAGCCTGAATGTAGAGTATCTTTTTGCCGGCGGTAAAACCTCCGTATAAACCTGCAACCAGCACACAACCCAGGAAAAAGAGGGCTACATTTTTCGACCATTGGGGGTCGTCGATCAGCAGCGACCAGATCAATCCGGCGGCCAGGAAACCGTTATAAAGGCCCTGATTGGCGGCCAGGGTTTTGGTGTCTTTGAAAAATTGATCGGAAAAACCTTTTCCAAAGGCGCGTTTTCCGGCAGTTTGCCAGGCGAACATTTCCATCCATAAGAAATACAGATGCAGTAGCGCGATGATAGCGATCAAAAAGTTGGCGATTGTCATTTGTACAGGATTTCAGGGCAAGGTAAACAAAGTGCATGTACTTCTGTTATGCATTCTTTTTTCGTGCGTAGTCAAGCTCAGCGATGAAACATAAACTGCTTCCCTTGCTTTTGTTGGTTGTGCTCCGAAGCTCTGCGCAAACTTCACCATCCGACATGCCAGATCAATTGTTAAAAAATCCATTGTTATGCGAGCCTGAAACAGGCGTATGTGAAATACCCGGCATTCAAGGGGACGCGGATTTGTCTGTGAACCTGCAAAGCCAAAAACCGGTACACATCTTGTATTTCACCGACCCGATTTGCTCCTCCTGCTGGGGCATCGAGCCGCAACTGCGCCGATTGAAACTGGAGTATGGCCACCTGATCGATATTGAATATCGCATGGGTGGGTTGCTTCCTTCCTGGGCGGTGTACAACAGCGGCGGTATCAGCAAACCTTCCGATGTGGCGCACCATTGGGATGAGGTAAGCGTGCATTACGAAATGCCGATCGACGGCGACGTATGGCTGGAAGACCCACTCGATTCTTCCTATCCGCCGTCTATCGCTTTCAAGGCGGCCGATATGCAGGACCACGGCAAGGCCCTGGTTTTCCTGCGTCTGATTCGTGAAATGGTGTTTTTGGAAAAGAAAAACATTGCCAGGCTGGAGCATTTGAAAACAGCTGCCCAGGAAGCCGGCCTTGACCTTGCCCGTTTCGAAGCCGATTTTAACGGCGCTGCGCGTGTAAAATTTGAAGAGGACTTACAACTGGCACGGCAAATGGGGGTTCGGGGCTTCCCTACCCTGTTTTTTGCCAATGAGCAAGGCGACAAAACGATGGTTTACGGAGCCCGGCCGTATAGTTTGTTTGAGCAGGCTGTGAAACAAAGCTTTCCGGCAGCTGTGAAACAATTGTACGACCCCTCCTCGGAGGCCTTATTTGGCATTTATCCCAGTTTGACTGCCAAGGAGTTCGCTGAATTGAGCGGCGTGAGTCTGCAGGATGCCCAGGCCCAGCTGGAGGCATTGGCACAAGCCGGGCAGTTGAAGGAGATGGTGACGAAGAATGGAGGGATTTGGCGGCGGTAAGAGTGTGTATTTTTATTAAGATGCAGCTTTTCAACAATTAATTTACAGAATTGGGGATTCATGCAATATTTTATATTTTTGCCAAAGTGGCAACCATTATAATTATTCACCTATAAACCCTAAGATCATGTCAAATATTAAGCTGATTCCTGTTTTGTTGACTGTTTGTTTGGTTACTTCCGTTTCAATTCTTTATTCAGTTCATAATTTTAAATCGAAATCAGAAAAGTACGATTTTCCATACAAGACCCAGATTGCGGAAGCAGCTTGTGATAAAGGGTACACGGAGGTATTAATCGAAGGTCTGGCCGATGCACGAAAGGTATCGCTTAAAGGATTGAATGTTTCAGATGTAGAAGTGCGTCGATTTTCGGAAAAATGCCATAAGCAGATCAAAAAATCGTACAAAATTATCGAACATGAAAAAACGGCTTTACTGAATGAGGTGATTTCCAAAATGAAGCCGTTTACCTATGCAGGGCTGCCCTATGAGGCGTTTGTAATTGAAGACGAAATGATTAACGCTTTTACCGTAGCAGGCGGTAAGATTTACTTTACGACCGGAATTTTAGCCTTTTTTGAAAATGACGATGAATTAGCTACTGTCATGGGGCATGAGATCGGCCATAACGAAAACGGACATTGTATCGAATATTTAAAAAAAATGAAGTTTTGGGAGGAGTATTTGCCTGAAATGGAGATATGGGATATCAAAATCTCGGAAATGGCTACCAATTTAGAAGACCTTCTCACCATTTCGTTCAACCAGGAGGATGAAAAATGTGCCGATTACTGCGGCGTTTACCTCACATACAAAGCAGGGTACGATCCGGAAAAGGGAAAAGACATCTTTGCAAAATTCAGGAAATTAGAGAACAACAGTAACCGGGAGGCGACGGATCTATTTTTCAGGTCGCACCCTTACTCGGAAGACCGGTACTTTTGCTTGAAGGAATATTTAGAAATGGCCGAAAAAAATGCTCTAAGAGGGAAAAAACCTCAAAAAAGCGTGGATCAATGGTTGTGTGAACACAAAAAAACAGTACTGGCTTTCTTAATTTTGGGAGTGTTGGCATCCGCATTTTTCTTTTGGACGACGGTGGTAAAAAGCCGAGAGAAAAACGGCTGGGCGATTATTTCTACTCTGTTGTACACTGGCTCCTTAATCTACGTCCTGAGCCTTCCCTGTTTTAATTTCGACCTAAATTTGAAATCCAAACCCGGAAATGACGGCAAAATCGCGGTGGAGAAAAACGGAACGGTAAAAACCCAAGGAGGCAGGCTCATTTTAAGAGAGAAACCTACTCAAAAAGGTAAAGAATTAACCCGAATGCCAATTAATTCAAAGCTCTATTGCTCGTTTTGCTGTTGTGATGATGAGGTAGACGGTCGAAATGGCAAGTGGTGCTGGGTGAAGTACAAAAATTATGAAGGATATGCCTGGGGGTGGTTTATTCAATTGTCGGAGTGACAATCGCAAGTGCCACATCCATAGGACAAGAATAAGAGGATAGTCAGGTTGTTAAACTGCACCTTACATTTGCACCGCACCATGTCAAGAGCCTACGCCGCCGACCAATCCTTCTCCGCTGCTGATTTTACCAGCCAAACACCGGCCGGTGAATACGATCAATGTACGTTCACCGGGTGTGATTTTTCCAACGCCGACCTTTCCAATACTCAGTTTCAGGATTGTGTGTTTCGCGATTGTAACCTCAGTTTGGCACAATTGCATCAAACGGCTTTCCGGAATGTGCAATTTAAACAATGTAAGCTCCTGGGACTTCATTTTGAAGATTGTAATCCGTTTTTGCTGGAAATGCACTTTGAACAATGCAGCCTGGATTTGTCGACTTTTACCCGCGTTCAACTAAAAAAAACCGTATTCCGCGCTTGTCAATTGGAAGAGACCGATTTTACCGAAGCCAACCTGCAGGAAGCTGTTTTTGATGCTTGTAACCTGAATCGGGCGGTGTTCCGGCAAACCAACCTGGAAAAAGCGGACTTTCGGACAGCGTTGCATTATAGCATCGATCCTGAAGCCAATCGCATGAAAGGCGCTCGTTTCTCCATACACGGGGTGGCCGGGTTGCTGGAGAAATACGGCGTTAAGTTGGAAGGTTAATGCTGAACGCACAATTTAACGCACCAGGTATCGGCTTTTAACCAGTATAAATCTGCTTGCGCAAAAAGGACATAAACTAAACTATTACTCCAAATTTGAAGACTTCCGACGATCAATCCAGAATTCTTTGAAAATCCTGCACAACATAAACGGGACTAAAACCCTTGATGATTCTTAATTTTCAACGATTTTCGGCCCGAGACAGGATACTGATGCTTTTCCACAAACACTTCCTGGCGGCTTTATCATCAGGGTTTTAATAATCGTGGATTATCATTTTATTTACTTTTGTATATGGCCAATTGAATCTTGTATTTTGTTGTATAAAACATCTGCCTCATTACGTTTAGGATGTTGGAGGTCTTCTCGAATGGACAGAAGAAGTCTTTTGACTTGTTGTTTATAATTATGAAAATCCCCTAGATAAAATAAGCAAAGGTCCCAGTCGGTTTTGTCTTTATCACGATTGTATTTCCTGTATTCTTCATACGTATCTATAGCTTCTTTGTACTTCTGCAATTTGAATTGAACGAAAGCCAATATTTCCAAAGATTTTGGATGCCACCTGTCGTTTGTAGAAACGCTACGAAGCATCCATTCAGCTTCTCTAAATTGCCCTTTTTGAATTGCCGTGTCGGCATTTTCAATCAATTTTTCTCCGACCAAGGTACTGTGTACACTTCGGGTTCGAAAAGATTCGACCATATATTCGGCATAAGCCATCAGTCCTTCCTCGGCGAGTTTTACATATTCAGAATTGTTAGGAATTTTCGGTTTTTTTTCATTTTCAGGTTCTGAACGCTGCAGGACGCTATCTAATTTAGATTGTATTCGACTGAGTTCTTCTTTTATCCCTTGATTTTCCAGTTTGATGTCCTCCAATTCTGATAATAATTGCTTTTGTTGAGCTCGTTGTGCCGCCATAAAATTCCAAATCAAAAAGACGCAAAAAATGATGAGAAGCATGATGATGAAGATGCTGATCAATCGCTTTTGGGCCTTGGAAATAATGCGTTGTGTGGGTGAAGGAAAAATTTCTTCATACCACCGTTTGAAATCGCGATGCAATTCAATTTCGGCTAACCGGTCAGGAACCGGAAGAATCAAGCGGTGTAACTCCACCTCTTCTGCTAATTGAGGATCGTTTTTGATTTGTTCCTTAAATTTGGCAGTTTCTTCTCTGGACATAAGCCCAAGAAGATAAGTCTCAATTTTTTCATGCAAGGATAGATCAACCATAAAGCAATTCTTTTAAGTGATTAGCAATCCCGGGATTTTTACGTAGGTACTCCTTTAGTTTTGTTTGGCATTCGTATTTTTCCTTTTTAGCTTTGTCTGCATCTTTCCATTTTTCAGCTTCGGCAATTTGCTCCATACTATAACCTTGGCCGAACATACGAAGCACACGTCGGCATCTTTCGCCAAGCGTATTGATCAACATATCAACTGCTTCCCGCAATTCACTACCCATTATTTGCCTTTCTACATTCTCTTTTGCATCATCGATAAATACATCTCTTTCTGAAGGTTTGGATGGTTCTTTAGAGCGAATTTTCTGAAGCCTCAGCCAACGCCGTTTGACACATTTAGTTATATAAGTTTTCAATGTGGCTGAGTTTAATCTGAATTGCGGTTTGCGCATGACTTTTTCTAATGGGATTGCCACTTCGTTAAAACATTCCAATGCTTCGTTCCTGGTACCTCCCATTTTGATGATTTCAAGAATTGAAGTCCCAATACACTGTTTAAAAATGTATTCCCAAGCCATTTGACGCGTAGGGCCACCTTGCCGAATGGCGTTGATTACCTCTTGGTCGGTGTATTCACTTTTTCCCATGACACAGAGGATATAAAACAAAATTAGGTACAGCCATTGATTTGATTTTCTTAGGACAAATTTAGAACTACAGATTAGGATGAGGAGAATTATTTTATAAAAATGTGGTATTCAAGGGGGTACCTAAATGGTTATTTCCCCTTTCAATGGCAATTCTTTCATTTGAATAACCATTCACATTATGAAATCAATTCTTTTTCAAGGCGCAGTTAACCAAACCCACCGATTTTTCAATAAACTCTTCCAGTGGGCTTCAATTTTGTCATTGATGGTATTTATCCATGGGCCGACATCATTCATTTCTTCAACTATTGCATTAAAAGGCCAAATGCAAACGGAATCTTGCCAACTACCTGCACCCTCGCAATTAACGGCCATTGTTTCTGGCAATTCATCGGCAACTTTGAATTGGAGTGTCGTAAATGGAGCCTCAGCCTACCTATTAATGGTGTATGATCTTAATACAATGGAGGTCTTTTCATGCAAAGTAATAACTGGTACAACCTCAACCCTGGATGGGTTAGACGCAGGAGTTACATATCGTTGTGAGATATCTTCCATGTGTACCTCATCTTCCGTTAGTAGTTTTATTATCGTATCTGAGGTGGTAATTTAGGTCATTTAATTAGGTAGCCGGTTGAGCACCAACTCAATCCAGTCCCGCGAAGCCGGCTGCCTTTTATCGAGTTCTTTGAATAGGATTTCCTTTGTTAACCGGCGATACCTCCAAACCTGACATATTTTTTGAATAAACCAAATTAACTCTACGAAGGATTTGCAAAGAAGTTCGGAAAAAGCGGTTTGTCCTTTTAAAAAATCCTTGAACCGATTCAAGGCATTTTCTACATGACTGTAGTTAATATATTTACCCTCAATGAACAACATAACAATATTTCTCACATTCAAGGCATGCCACATCAGAGCGTATCGCGGATGTCGTGTGGAGATTTTAACTAATTTTTCTTGTACCTCCAAATAATCTTGGTGATAAAAACTCCAATATGCAGATATCAAATTCACCGCCTCCTTCCTACGCTCTTCAGGCAAATGACTATCGTCCAGATGAAGCAGACGGTCAAATTCAACTTTATTCCCTGCTTTGGCAAAAATGACTCCGAAATTCAGGAATGCGTCTTCCCAAATTGATGCGCCAAAAATTTGATGAGTAGTTGAAAATTCAAATAATTTGAGATACCAATCGAGAGCCTGTTTTGGTTCAAATCGAAGATAAGAACTGCAGTAATTAAAAGCCATATAAACCACGTTCCAAAGTTCTTTCGGTTCTAGTTGTGAAGCATGTAGTTGCAGAACTTCAAAAAAATCCTCGAAAGCGACGCCTGCATTTGCCATCAACCCGGTCAGCGAGCAATAAGTCTTAAGTAGCGGACTTTGATCGGTTTGACCAACTAAATTGGCTTGTGCTAACAACTGAACAAGGTTTTCTTGACTGTCTTTCCAATTCAAAACGTTCGTTCCGGATAAACGATTGCAAGCAATTTGAAGTTTGGAGATAAAATAATAGGTATCAAGCGACCTCTCAATATTGTTAAGCGTATCGTCGATTCCTTTGATTCGGTTTGAAAGGGGATGGGTGCTTTCTAAAATTTTGACTTGAAATCTAACCCACCAAACTTCAGGCCTGTCAAGGGTGGTTTTCCCAGGCGTTTCTTTCAATAAATCATGAGCCGTGCGTTGAAAAAAGGTATAATTATCTCTTAGAAAGAGCGCTTCTGCCTCCATGAGCCGATGAATATCCCGACGTTGTTGAAATTGACGAGTTGCCAGGAAATCTCGAATACATTGATTAAGGTCGGAGAGCGCCTTGTTCCATTTATGTTGGTTAAAGGCTTTTCCAGGAAAAATTTGAGCAAAAATGTTTTCTTTTTGCCTGGTAGGGGTATTTTTTAACGCATTAAACAATAAATAAAGATGGTGTTTGTTTGAAAAAAACGGGGATTTTAGATATTTTCCTAAAGCTGTGATTTCGGCTTTTGAAAGCCTAATTATTAAAGAATTTGTCAAATTATTGGTTGTTTTCGGCATATTTAATTGAAATTTTACAGCACTACGAGATTGTAAAATAAGCGAAAAAATTAGTATTTTACAAAACAACTGCTCAATTTTCCTTATTTGATGGTTTTACCTTCACCTCCGACAGAACCCTGTGTAACTTCCCAATATCCAAAAAAAATTAAGGCAATTAGGAAAATCCAACAAGCCGGTCGTCGACCTTTTCAAAAAAACGTAAAAATATGTGTACTCATTCGATGCAGGTCATTCTGAAAAAATGGAGACTAATCCATGAATTGTTTTATCAATCCTGCACTGGAAGGATGACAGCGTTGGTATGCATGATTTTGGGAATAAATGCCTCCATTATAGGACAGCCACAGACAACTCCTGTAGACACCGCTATTTTAAAGCAGGTGGATAGCATGCTCCAAACTGCTGACAAACATATTAATCAAAAAAAGTACGAAGAGGCATTGGAACTCATTGATAAGGCTGCTACTTTATCTGAAGTAAATTTTGGTAAAATTAGCAACGCCTATAGTGCAGTCATGCATTACAAAGGAAAGGTTTATTATAATCAACTGGAATATGCAAAAGCCGAATCGTATTGGGAAGAAGATGAATCCATCAAATGTTCCGTGTTTGGGCGGCAAAGTAAACAATGTGCAAGAGCTAAACAAAACATTGGACTTTTATACCGAATTCTTGGGAAGTTGGATGCTTCCATCAATAAACTTAACGAAGCCAAGGAAATTTACAGTTACCTAGGGGTCAAAGATCGTGGGTATGCGCATTTATTGCAAAGTATCGGAAATGTGCAGAGTGATTTGGGACAGTATGAACGAGCGATCCAATCTTATAAAGAGGCTGACACCTTGGTTATTCAATTGGACGGTAAAGAGTCTACAACCAATTTGCTGTACCGTCTAGGTATGGCTACAGCCTATTATAAATCAGGCGCTTATGAGCTAGCGGAAGCGATCATCATTGACATTAAGCGAAAACAAATGGCATGGGCAGGGAAAAAAAATGACCTCTTTGTTTCAATGATTATTTTGGAAGCGAATATTCTTGATGATTTAGGTCAGTACGAAAAAACCCTTGAATTGTTGACTCTTGCGAAAGGTATCCGTGAAGAGTTGGGCATGCAAAGCACAGATAAATATGCAAATATTTTAAATAACCTGGCTACCACACACACAGACCTCAAACTATTTCAACAGGCAATTTCAAATTATGAAGCTGCGGCGAAAATATTTGAGAATAAATTTGGGAAAAACCATCCAAGTTACTTGTCAACAATTAAAAATCTGGCTGCAGCCTATATTGGTATAGATAGCTTGAAATCAGCCGATTCTTTGTTAACAGATGTCTTGAGGCGAGAGAAGGAAATGGTAGGCATCAACCACCCAAGTTACGCGACAACCCTTTTTCAATTATCAGACCTTTATTTGAAAAAAAAGCAATTTACAGTTGCCGATTCGTTGTTGACAAAAGCAAAAATTATCTGGAACAATTCGCTCGTTTCAAACAGTTTAAGCTATGTTACATCTTCCCGTAAATTAGCAGTCCTTAAACAGAAGCAAGGTTTGGCACGTGAAGCTGCAAACAAATATCGACAGTTGCAAAATGATTATCATAACCTGCTAACTCAAAATGCAAAATTCCAGCCGGAACGCCAACTTAGCATCTATTTGGCGAGAAGGTTGAATGATGTTCCAGATTTGATTTTTTCATTCCTTCACTCGTGTCCGTCTTATTCTCAAGAGTTACTTCCATTTGCTTTCAATAATATTCTATTCCAGAAAGGATTCATACTGTATGCGACTTCGCATGTACGCCAACTGGCTTCACGAAAGCCGGTTTCGAAAAATCTATATCAGGATCTAATTGGTTTGCGTCAACGTTTAGCTTCGGAGTACACGAAACCAGTTTCCGAACGCGTTCAGATTTTTGAACTGGAAAGTCGAGCAGATAGTATTGAAAAAGAGTTGGTTCGTACTGTGACAGGCTTCGGCGAATCATTGCGTCAAGTGACTTGGCAAGAAGTACGGGATCAACTCAATTCCGAAGAAGTCGCAATTGAGTTCGTGCGTTACAGATATTATGATTTCAATGCAAACATGACTGACAGCGTCTTTTATGCCGCACTGGTTTTATCGCCGGGTGATTCTATTCCCCAGTTTGTAACGCTTTGTGAGGAACGCCAACTTGAATCAGCCATTAAACGTGATGCCGATGAAGAATCGTTACGATATCAAAACATTTACAGTTCCTTAGATGGCTCTTCCTCTTTGCTTTATACTCTTTTATGGAAGCCTTTGGAAATTAATTTTCAAGGCGTTAAAAAAATCTATTTTTCCCCATCTGGATTGTTGCATCAGATCAATCTGGCTGCCATTCAATCTGAAAAACGAAAAACACTCTCTGATCGATACGACCTGGTAATTCTAGGCAGTATGAGACATCTGGTTATCCCGACTCAACTATCGAAAGCAACCAACTCTGCTGCTGTGTTTGGAGGTATCCGTTATGAAATGGACAGCATCAAGACCACTGAATTGGAAAGTGATTCCTCTGTAGAACCTTCAACACACCAAAGATTTGGTGTGTTCGAAGGCCCGGATAGCACCAACCACAATCTTGGTGTATGGAAATATTTAAAGGATTCAGATTTAGAGGCATCTCATATTTCTGGGGTCTTGACAGAACAAGACTTTCAAGTTACCACTTATC
The DNA here is from genome assembly GCA_016787465.1 of Saprospiraceae bacterium. Taxonomy (GTDB): domain Bacteria; phylum Bacteroidota; class Bacteroidia; order Chitinophagales; family Saprospiraceae; genus M3007. Next base: position 13,019 of record JAEUUR010000163.1, read on the forward strand.
GAGGATTCGAAGCGACAGAAACGGCAGTACAAAACTTAGGAAATGGTCAAACTCCATCCCCAAGGGTGTTGCACATTGCAACTCACGGGTTCTTTTTTCCGGATCCCAATTCTAATTCTTCACTAAAATTAATCAAACCAGATTCGCCGTATAAAGTATCTGACCATCCTATGATCCGCTCCGGGCTCCTACTAGCTTCAGC
>JAEUUR010000161.1 GCA_016787465.1 Saprospiraceae bacterium
CTGAATGTATAGGTGGTGCCGTTGGCAAATTGATAAGGAAAATACTTGCCGCTGCCTGTCAACCACAAGTAATCATGCTTTTGCGCCCAACCTGGGTATTGCAACAAGGCCAATAGAAAAAGAAGAATCAATCGGAACATACTGTGTTTTTAAATGCTGCCGGCGACGAGAAACGTACCCATCGCCGGCAGCTCTTCATTTATCGAGTGATAACTACTTTGGTGGTATAGAGAAGCTTGTTATGATCATCGTAGAACTGTAAACAGTAAAGTCCCGTTTTTTGATTGGACAAGTCGACCGATAACTGCTGTTGCTCAGAGAACGGAATGTGAGCGATCACCTGGCCTTGCGCGTTCAAAACTTTCAGGAGTCCATTGGTTGGGCGTTTAATTTCAACCTGCACCTGCCCTGCACTGGGGTTCGGGTAGACAGCGAATGCTTCAGGTTCGTTGATGGGATTGGCTGATTCTGGGCGGCGCTGTTTTTCCCGGTTTTCAGCTTCACCGGGCAGGTTTAATTTGTCGCAGGGATTGAGCAAAATCGTTGCCTCTAGTTGGGCCAATCCGACCTCCGATTCAGGCAAGTTCGAAATGCCCAGCACCTGTTGGTATTGCGATGCTGTCATCGGAATGCCTTTGCTGAGTTGCAGGCGGATGGCATTCACATATTTTTGAGCAATTTCCTGTTCCGTTGTAGCCGATAAATTATTGTTGGTCGTTTCAAGAGCGGTTAATTGTTGAACGAGTTGCTCAAAACGCGCATTCCTTGCATCTGCCAAGAGTTTGTGGGCAGCCGCCAGGTTGGTTGTATGGGTATTCCACTGGTCGGTGGCATTGGCATTGGTGCCGAGGTTTAATGGATTGAATCCGGCGTTCGACAACAAGGCCGCAACCTGATGTTGAGCCTGTTGTACCGCCAATAGTTGGCTGTTGAAAACGGCTTGCTGGGATTCAGAAAATTTGCGCGCGTTTTTGAACGCAACATCAAATTGAGCGAAGCCGCCAACGGAGGTTGCTTGGAATTGATTCAAAAAGGTAGCCATAATTGAACCGCTTGGCGCTAACTCTGGGTGTTCAAGCAGTTTCCGTAAAAGTTGCCTGCGCGCATCCCAAAGTGCTGCACCGATCAAATCACTGGCGCCAAGTGCAAGTTGAATTTCAGCCGGCGTGAAATTGCTTGCGTTTTCTTCGGGTTCGCAATAGGCGGTAGGGATGGTCGGGTTAAATCGGAACCATTTTCTGGATGGGTCGGCTTCCAAATCCGGGTTGGGTGAAATATCCGACAAACTAGGTAAGTACGGGTATACATCGCTTTCAGGCACCCAAAACCGCACTGAAATCGGGGAGCTTGGTGTTGGAGAAATGGGCCCTTCTTTTTCAGCAGCCCACTGAGAATACGCTCCCAGCCACTGGTTGCCGCTTCCATCGTGATAGCCTAGCGAAACATTGCTGAAAATACTCAATCCGTATTCGTGATCGTATATTTTGTTTTGTGAGATGATAGGGAATTGGTTGTTGCCATAAAAACGGAATCCATATTTGGAGTTTTTAACCGTGTTTTCGCAGAGGGTGTAATCGCATAAACCGCCTAGTATGTAAATGCTTCCAAACAAGGTGAAAGGGCCGCCTGATGTGGCGGGGAGCCCAGCCACTTCATTTAATTCGACGTGGTTATTCTCCGCGAACAGGTTTGAAAAGCGAATACCGAAAGTACAGATCGGAAGAGCGTCGTGTAG
>JAEUUR010000206.1 GCA_016787465.1 Saprospiraceae bacterium
TGGTTTGGGGTAGATTCAAATAATTATAGCTGAATACGAACTGCTTATGATTATCCTGGGTCATGTTGCCGTTGTTGTCGTATTGGTAGGCGGCAGCGCCGGCAATATATTTAAACCCTTTTGAACTATTTCCGGCATCCACCATGTTGGTCAGGCGGTCGGGTCGGGCGGCATCGCCGTAAGTATAGGTCAGGAGGTCGATGTCGGTGGGGCTGCCACCGTTTAGTCCGCGACGGTTGTAAGTTTTGAGGTTGCCGTTGAGGTCGTAGCTGATGTTGCTTTCGGAGTAGTTGTTGGTGAACGTCCAGGCGCTGCCGTTGTGGGTGTAGTGGGAGGCGGCGGTCAGGCGGTTGTTGTAATCGTAGGTGAAGCGGTATTGCTGGCGGTTGATGCAAGTTCCGCCGGTGTTGGTACGCCAGATCATGCCGGCGATGTTGCCGTTGTATTGTGGTGTGGCGCCGTTGGCGCTGCTCCTCATTCAGCCAGATTCAACTCTTTTAGAACCTCCTTGCTAACCCAAAATTTTTTGCCATCAATGGATATCTGCTTGCATTTGCTTTTTAAAAATTTAACCAACATCTTATAGTATTGTTTTAACTCATCAGTTGCATAGAATTCATCGGGGCGTTTTTCAGGGTTAATATATTTACCGTAGTGATGAAGTTCAGTTGCTTGATATTTTACCTTGTCAGTTTCGGAAAACCCTCTATAACATGATAAATTTAAATATGGCCCACCAAACCTATGTATTACTGAGAAGGCAGGATATGAAATGAAAGGATTCTGTTTTAGTGTGAGGGGGAAAATTTCAAATTGAGAAGAAACAATGAAAAATTGAGTCTTTATTTGAGCAATTGTCAGCATAAACTCTTCAGAATCATTCACATACTTAGGGATAGGGGTTTCAAATAAAATGTCAGGTAAAAATTTACCCTTCATTGAATGGACATATTCAAATAGCTCCTTCCTTTCAAGGTTGTTGATGTAAAATTCAATCTGTGGCATATTATTCTTTTCCTCCGACTTTATGAGTTTCATTTGGAATTCCCAAGCTGTTATATTCAGCTTCTCTCTTTTGGTTTCTTGAACTATTAGGTTTACGTTCAGCTTCGTAAATTTTAGTCGTTTGTTTTGTGCTAGGGTCTACAACCTGGACATCCGGTCTTCTGTTGGAGTCAGGGTGTTTAATCTTCCTTTCTGTTAGAATATCCATCCCGGGGTTCTCAGTCTCAGCTTTTGATTTTAACTCCTGCACCTTTTCTTGGTGGTCTGGGTTACCTTTTGAGCCGTTTGGATTTCTTACATTGTCAAGTTTGTTTTCAGTCTTTTTAAGATCATTTGCAGCATCCACTTTATCCAACATTTTTTCCACTTTCTTGCCTCCTCCAATAATTGGCAAAGCGCCTAGAACTGCTCCTTTTACATCTCCTTCCGACAATGACTTGACTTCATCATACCCTGGCAATACCTCTCCTAAAACAAAATCAATCACTACTTTTCCTACATTTATTTCATGCTCTACCCGCTCTTTGCCATGCAAATTTTTATTTTTTTCATACATGATAACAAGCACTGCTTGCAACCCCCATAGATCAATTGCATTTGGCACCCTGTTTTCAGCATAATTATACGGTGTGACAAATGCAAAATCCGAAGCAATCGGATCAACACCCCAAAAACGACCTACCGCCGCATCGTACCACCGGGCTCCATAATCACTCAAATTTACGCCAAAATCTTCGTTTAGTTCCTTGCCGTTGTAGGTGTAATCATTCGAGGGACTGTTCGTTCCCATACCTTCCATTAACATGCCAAAGGGGTAATAGTGCATGTTTTCGAGGTGTGTCAACGTCGCGCCCGTGCCCGCGCGGAAGTTCACACGCGCGTTGCCCAGGTGGTCTTTGATCGTGTATTCATAATAAAACGAATCACTTACCACCGGCGTACATCTTCCTTCCGAAAAATAAATGGCCTCCAGGTTTGCTCCCGAGTATTCAATGCCGGAAATGTAGTTTTTTGTCGAGCCACCGGTGAGTGCCTTACTTAGTTTTTCGCCATCGGCCGTGTAAGTCATGGTGATGACGTTGGCGGCTTTGGTCATGGTTTGGGGGAGATTCAAGTAGTTGTAGCTGAATACGAACTGCTTGTGGTTATCCTGCGTCATGTTGCCATTGGCGTCGTATTGGTAGGCGGCAGCGCCGGCAATGTATTTAAAACCTTTTGAACTGTTTCCGGCATCCACCATGTTGGTCAGGCGGTCGGGCCGGGCGGCATCGCCGTAAGTATAGGTCAGGAGGTCGATGTCGGTAGGGCTGCCACCGTTTAGGCCGCGGCGGTTGTAGGTTTTTAGGTTGCCGTTGAGGTCGTAACTGATGTTGCTTTCGGAGTAGTTGTTGGTGAACTCCCAGGCGCTGCCGTTGTGGGTGTAGTGAGCGGCGGCGGTCAGTCGGTTGTTGTAATCGTAAGAAAATCGGTATTGCTGTCGGTTGATACAGGTTCCGCCGGTGTTGGTGCGCCAGATCATGCCTGCGATGTTGCCGTTGTACTGCGGCGTGGCGCCGTTGGCG
>JAEUUR010000218.1 GCA_016787465.1 Saprospiraceae bacterium
GCCTTACCGGGCCAGTGCATTCCCTGTAATCAAAGACCTGGTTGTGGATCGTTCTGCCTTCGATCGTATTATCCAGTCGGGCGGATACGTCAATGTCAACACCGGCCAGGCACAGGATGCCAATGCTATCCCAATTGAAAAAGAACAGGCTTCCAAAGCCTTCGACGCCGCGGCATGTATTGGATGCGGAGCTTGCGTAGCTGCATGCCCCAATGCTTCCGCCATGTTGTTCACCTCGGCTAAAGTATCTCACTTGGCACTGCTTCCCCAAGGCGCGGTTGAACGCCAGAAGCGCGTTATCGCGATGGTCGCTCAAATGGACAAGGAAGGGTTCGGCCGTTGCTCCAATGTGAAAGCCTGCGAAGCAGAGTGCCCGAAAGAAATTTCCGTGGAAAATATCGCGCGTATGAACCGCGAATACCTGGGAGCCGTTTTTGCGTCGGATAAGGAAATGGTATAAGACCCATTCAGCTTATGAAACGCATTTTTCTCTTTCTGATTGTTATTTTTAGCTTTGCAATAGAGTTAAAAGGGGCTGTATTGGTCGTTAATAACGCATGTGATACCATTTACACTCAAAAAGGCGAGGTGCTGTTGGTGCACATTAAACGGTCATTAGGCCCAGGTCTGAAATACGCTTCTTGCGAAAATTCCGACGGACCTACACAACGCATGCAACTCAAAGACGTCAAGTGGATTGGATATGCTGAACCTACCGACTCTCTGGAGATGGTAAAATATGAACATCCACTTGATAAAATTGCCAATAACATCGTTATAAGTTCTTTATTGGCAAATGTGTTTGCCGTAGTTGGGCTCAGCTTATCCAACATGGCATTACCAGTGGTCGTATTTGGAACCTTGTTATTCCTGAGTATCATGTTCACACTGTTCGGCGCTTCACGGATATCTGCGTTGGGGAGTAAGCTTCGGGATTCCCGTTTTCGCAGATATATTCTTAGAAAGAGCAATCGTGGTTTGTTGTTGCTCCTGCTATTGCCAATATCCTTGCTCCTGACATATTCCGCTAAGAAATAACCTTCCTACTGCCCAATAATCGTCGTATCCCGATCATACACCAAACATGTGAAAATACCCAGTGGATTTCCTTTGCCACTCACATTGCTCTTGATCGGTGAGGGCTGTGCAAACGGGTTCAAATTGGCGACTACCGCCAATTGCACACTTTCTGTATAGTCGTAATAGTCTCTTGTGATGTGAAAAATCGCATTAAAAACGGTATCTCCTTCCGTGAGGTCGTATCCGGTGCCGAAAGCAATAACCGGGTTGACGGAAAAACGGTCGGTCACCAGAAAATCCTGATCCGGGAAACTGTCGAGCGACGCGTAATTCAATAAACGACGGTAATAATTCGTCTGACTTTGATCATCGGTAATATAAGTCAGTACCCGAGCCAGTGTATCAAAATTTGGATCTGGATTGAAGCTGTACACGACGCTGTCGATTGGTACTTTCGGGAGCATGGTGGTAGTTGCCGTGATGTTTCCACCATTGTTCGGCAAGATGATATTCAATTGATAATCAATGCCTGGCGTTTCCGGAACCAAATTGGCTCCCGTGTAATTGAACAATTTGATCGGACTGGTTTCAAATGAAAGTTGATTATACAAGGTGTCCGTTTTGCCATTGTAAGTAATCGTTACCAACGCGTCGTTCAACAGTGTGCGCTCCAAAAATGAAGAGTCGAGTCCGAAATTGTCGAAGTATTCGTAACTCTGACTAAGCAGTAGCCTGAAAGGTTTTCCAGGTTCCAGGTAGCACTCCACCACCGGCTGGCGTTCGTATTCCGGAAGTTCGATATCAACATCGTTGGTCAAATTACAGGCAGTCAACGATGCCAGGGCGGCCAAAAAAATAAATTGCTTGATCATATGAATGGTGCAGGTAGCATGGGCTTCAGCCCGTCGGTTACCCGGACTTTAGTCCGGTGAATTATGTTATATTTTATTGATATTCAACGGAATATGAACATCAGAATTTAAAATTCCAGGTCAAACTCGGTAGAATCGGGAACAGCGAAACTTGTTTGGCCTGAATTCCCACCGGCACATCACCCAGTGGCGTATTTTCATACTCAGCATCCAGGTAAATAAAGTACGGATTCCTGCGATCCAACACGTTATACACACTCAGTGTCAGGTCGTGTTCGCTGCGTTTCTTTTTCCACTTGTAAATAATTCCTACATCGCCGCGCATATACGGCGGGTAGCGGTACGAGTTGCGTTCGCCATACACAGGCACCACCGTTTGGAACGGCGCTCCGGGCACATCCTGAATGGAGTAGCGGCCTAACGGCAACCAGGAAACATAACCCGATGAATACACCCAGGTAGCGGTGAACTGCCATTTTTTAGTGAGTTCATAAGTTGCTACCACGGTAAAATTGTGCCGAGTATCAAACCTTGGCGCAAAGTATTCACCGTTGTTAATGACAGGGAAATCGCCGCGTTTTACCCAGGCGAGGGTGTAGCCGATCCAGCCGGTTAGCTTGCCTTCTTTTTTTTCAATTTCAAGTTCCAGTGGACTGTACGCGTAGCCTCTGCCGATGGTGAGCTCTTGTTCCAGCTCGTTGTTCCCGAAAAGTTCGGCGCCGTCGATAAAATCCACCTGGTTTTGCAGCCATTTGTACCATGCTTCCCAGGTTACCAGCACTTGGTCGCCCAAAAAGAAGGTGGTACCCACTGCAATTTGATCGCTCACTTCCGGTTTCACTCCTTCGGTGCTCGGATACCAAATGTCGGTAGGCAGAGAGAGCCCGCTGCTTGCCAGCAGGTGCACGTATTGGTTCATGCGCGCGTAGGAGGCTTTAGCCGACCACCGGTCAGTAATCGCATAATTTGCGGCCAGGCGCGGCTCGATGTTGGCGTAGAAAGCTGGGTTGTTTTGCCAGGCCGACAAACGCAAGCCGTAGTTTACTTTTAATTTGTCGGTGGCGGCCCATTCGTCGGCGAAGTATGCGCCGTATTCCATGCCGTCGTATTCGCGGCCTGCTTCGAATTTTACCTGCCCATCGTCGCTGCCGGCTTTCAGTCGGGCCGTGATGAAATCGTG
>JAEUUR010000219.1 GCA_016787465.1 Saprospiraceae bacterium
TGGCAGGGATGGAAGCATGTTTGGAGCGCCGGGCTGTATCGTGGCAATACTGACAATCAATTTTATTGTCGCCAGCATGAATTTTATGACTGAAATTGATTGGCTGGTCTGGCTGATAGCCTTGTTGACGGCCCATTTTAATGGCGTTGTCGACTGATTTATAACCCAATACCAGGGTGGCAGCAAAAACGATAAAAGCGATGGCTCCTTTCGTTGACAGCACCTGGAAGATGGTGCGGTTGATCGGTTCGAGGCCATTGCGTACCCGGGTCACATTGTTGAGGTTATCTACAATGCGCATCAGCGCAAATGCCAAAAGCACCAGTACGGTAACTAAGCCAATGTAAAACCAAGGCAACCCGGCTTCTTCTTTTACTTCCTGTTTATTCGGGTCGGTTGGAGGCGCCGTAGTAGGTTCCTTAATGTAAAGCAGGAGGCTTTCGATCTGCTCGTCGGTCAAACCTGGGAAACTGTTCATCAATACAGGTTTGTATTGATTCCACAATTCAGTTGCACGCGGATGACCGGTTGCAATCAAGGCTTGTGAGTTGCGAATCCATGCATAGAGATCAGCCTTGGGAAATGCCGACCAGCGATCTTCCGTTCCACCCAAGGCGGGACCGGTTGACGCGGTTTTCATGTCTTTAGCGTGACAGGCAGCACAGTTGGCTCCGAAGAGTTCTTTGCCGGCTTCTCTGGTGGGCCCTGCATGGAGGGAAATCGTTGCGGCAAGTACGAGCGTAAAAACCCAGCAAATGCGTTTCAGCAGCATATGAGCGGATGTAAGGTTGATTTCTCAAATTAACTGACAGACACCATTCAAATCAGAATTGTCAGCGTTTTGTCAGCGCAAAGGTAAAAACGGGGATTGCTTCACAAAGCTTGTTACTATAATTTGTGTCTTATTTAGAGACACTTTAAATATTAGTCACCTGCGGTGGAAGTTTAATCCTGAAAAACAAGTCTTTTATCGAATAGCGATTAACAATCCGTTAAAAGTTGGCGCAAAGGTAGACAAGGCTCGTACGTTTCCAAATTTGAAATAAAAAAAATCTGCATCCCTCAAATAAAACTGGGCGCCCGTGTTACAACCGGCGCCCAGCATGGATCATTTTTGAGTTTGAAATTAATCTTTTCCGCCTCCGAAACGGTAGCCGATGGCTAAACGACCCATCAAATCAAGGTCGAAGGTGAAATCAGCGATAGTACCATCGTCATCATTCAGGTTGTTGATAAAGGCACGGCCAACGCCAAATCCGAGTTCAAACACAACGTTTTTCTTAGAAACCCATTTTTGGCCGATCATAAATCCGAGAGAAAGACGGGTGTAACCACCTTCACTATCTGAAATGACGTCCCTCACCGTTCCATTATTAAATCGGGTGTATGCGCCGGCATAAAACCTGTCGAAGCCCCGTTGTGGGTTAAAATAGTACTTAAAAGCTGCGCCGGCATTTACAGCTGTATACTTTAAATCTCCGCCCGCCCAATTTTTTGAAGTAAAGCCGACGAATGGTTCAAGGCCGGCACTGTTGGAAAGACGAAATTCCGCAGATACGTCGGGGGAACCGAACAACAGTCCAAGCGGGTTGATCTTTACTTCTGTTTGAGCATTCAGGTTCATGGCGGCAAACAGCATTCCTACCAAGGTTAATTTAAGAAGTTTCATTGCAAAAAATTTGGTGATAAAATAGGTTAATTAATCGATTGACAACGGCAAATGTATCAGGCCTCTTTTAAATGAACCTATCTGTTTTTGATTTTAATTGATAAATAACAAAGTTATTGCTAATTTCTTAAGAAACGCCAGCCAACAAACAGTGGAAGTTTTGCCTACAAATAATTCGCCCTACTTTTGCGCCAACTTTCTGTCAACCAATATTTGCCCTACCATTTTTAAATTCAATATATGGATACCAGCAATCGGATTTATGTTTCCTCTGAAATTGGAACGCTCAAAAAAGTGATTGTTCACCGGCCAGACGAAGGTATTGCGCGCATTACGCCCAAGCGCGCGGGTGAATTGTTGTTCGACGACATTGTCCACTTGCCCAATATGCAAGAGGAGCATGATATTTTCACGGCTGTTCTTCGTGCCTTTGTTGGTAAAGAAAACGTATTGGAGGTGCGCGATTTGCTGGCCGAAAGCACCCGAAACGAAGAAAGCAGGTATGAGGTGATCAACAAAATTGTGGATTTTGAGGAATTGCCTTACTCATTCATTCCGCGCCTGGCAGGCCTGTCGCCGGAACAATTGGCTGACACCCTGATTACCGGTTACCTGGAGCCAGAGGATCGTATCTTGTTCGACCCCATACCGAATCTGATCTTCACCCGCGACATTGCGGTTACCATGAAAGACCATGTGCTGATTACAAAAGCCAACAAGTCCGCCCGCTTTCGGGAGAACTTCCTTACCCGACTGATTTTCAGCAGCCATCCCATTTTCCGCAGGTTAAAATCTGACGGTAAAACCATCAATCTGAACAGGGTGGATAAGTTCCCTCCTAACAAGCGGGGAGAAACCATAAGCATCGAAGGTGGGGATGTCATGATGTTGCATCAAGATTACTTGTTGATTGGCTGTTCTGAACGCACCAATGAATATGCTTTTCAAATGGTGAAAAACTACCTGTTTGAAAGAGGAATTATCAATAATGTGGTGCAGGTGAACATTCCTGCCGAGCGCACCTATATGCACATAGATACCGTATTTACGCAAATTCATCAGAACCATATGGTTGGATATAAACCAATTGTGCAAGACGGTTTAGGCTCCTACGTAGAAGTACACCGGGCCAATGGTGAAGAAGTAGAATACGCTTGTTTAAAAGATTTTTTACTTGCTGAAATCAATCCGAAAATGGAATTCATCTGGGCCGGACGGGGAGAATCGCCATACCAGGAAAGGGAACAATGGACCGACGGGTGTAACCTGGTAGCTTTGAAACCTGGTGTCGCCGTCACGTACGACCGCAATCCTGTAACGGAAAAAGCCTTTAAGGAATTCGGCTACCGTGTGGTGGGTGCTGAAAAACTGCTGCGTGAAATTGACAGCGGCAAAACCGATCCGGAAAAAGTAGAAAACACCATCATTACAATCCCGTCTAACGAACTTTCACGTGCCCGTGGTGGAAGCCACTGCATGACCTGTCCGATCGAAAGAGCCGAGATTTGATTGTTTCG
>JAEUUR010000222.1 GCA_016787465.1 Saprospiraceae bacterium
GTGCTTCGTACTTTGAAATACTGCCTGATGCGGGTATAGAGCAGGAACGGAAGCAAAAGAATAAAAAGAATAACCATTAAAACCTTTCCCCAGAAGGTAGTGAAAAGCGCCTTGGCAATTTTTCCGCCCGGCCCAGCCCAGGCTTCCAAAACACACAGGCAAATCAGCAACAGGGTGAGTGAAACCAGTAAAAGCACACGTTGGTTTTTCATAAAATGTTGTTTGCAAATGTCAAAAGTAACGCAAACGCACCCAACCACCAAATACCGGACTTGCAAAAGCAACACATCTGCCTTGAATGGAGTTTCGTCGAAAAAACGCTGGAAACAATGGAAACGATTTTGATAAAAAATGTTTCCATTGTTACCTTTGCGCCATGTTTAATGAACAGCAGGAAAAATGGCTGAAACGGACTGAAGATCTGTTTCTGCGGTTAGGAATTAAGAGCGTGACCATGGATGATGTGGCACGCGAACTGGGCATTTCCAAAAAAACCTTATACACATTTGTTGAAAGCAAAGATGACTTGGTAAAAAAAGTGCTTGAGCGGCACATTATGCAAGAAAAAAGGGATTGTGAAGTGATGTACGAGCGCGCTCAAAATGCGATTCAGGAAATGTTCTGCGTCATAGAATCCAACTCGCAACAAATGGGGCAAATGAAAGCAAACATTGTGTACGACCTACAAAAATACCACCGGGATGCCTGGGAAATGATGAGTGAATTTCAACGCGGATTCCTTTACCAGGTAGTACGTGCCAATTTGGAAAGAGGGGTGAAAGAAGGGCTTTACAGGAATGATTTCGACATCGACATAGTTACCAGAATTCACATTGCGTCGAGTTTTCAAATGTTCGATGAAACTATTTTTCCTCAAAATGCTTTTAAGCGGGATGTTGTTTTCAGAGAATACCTCAAACATTATTTACACGGTATTCTTTCGGAAAAAGGCAGGAAATACCTCGAAAAATTTGCTCCAAAATTTTGACAACTAGAATTTAAAACTTTGATATGCAAAGACTTACCCTTTTTATCTTGCTGTTGCTGTTCTCTCTCGCAGCCTCAGCCCAACAAACAATGAGCCTGGAGGATTGCGTGCAATATGCTTACAGCAGCAATCCGACCATCAAAACGGCTCAACTTCAAATTACCGACGCCGAATGGCGGGTTAAAGAAAACCTCGCTACCGGCCTTCCGCAAATTTCCGCGGGCATTACCTACTCCGCTTTTCTCCAACGCGCAGGGTTGCCTTCTTCCGCTATTTCCTTCGGTCCGCAAGTGCCACCGGGTTTTCTGGACGACCTCTCTGCCGAACTCACGGATCTGCCTCTGTTGGATGGGGTCATGCAGGGGCTGCTCGGCGGCTCAGGCAACGACGACAGCGGACGTTTGTACTTCGCACCGGTGCACAACTTGTCTGGAGAACTCAAAATTTCACAGCTGATTTTCAACAATTCGTACCTCCTCAGTTTGCGCGCAACCCGCTATTACAAGGAATACGTTAACCTCGATCTGGCATCCACGCGTTATAAAGTGCGCAACCAGGTAACCGACGCTTACCTGCCGGCCCTGTTGATTTCCGAAAACCTTGCCGTGCTGGATAAAAACATCAGCAACCTCGACAAACTGCTCGCCGATACCCGCGCGATCAACAAAGCCGGTTTTGTGGAACAACTCGACGTGGATCGCCTGGAATTCTCCATTTCAAACCTTCGCACCGAAAGAGGTAACCTGGCACGCCAACAGGAAATCGTGATCGATGCCCTGAAGTTTTCAATGGGCATGCCGGTTGCGGAAAAGATTAACCTCTCCGACAACCTGGAAAAACTCATGGCACAGTACGCCGACGCCGATTTGACGTCGCAACTCGACCCCATGACCCGCCCCGATTACCTCACCCTGCTCAAAGCACGGCAGTTAAGCGGTATCCAGGTTGATTTGTTCAGCCGCACCTGGCTGCCAACTATTGCCGGTTTTGCTCAATACCAACCCGGCTATCAGGGCGGTTACGGAGCAAAAGACAGCGATAATTTCAACAAATGGTATTTCATCCCATCTGCCGTTGCCGGCGTATCAATCAGTGTCCCCATCTGGGATGGCGGTGGCACCAAAGCCAAAAGGCAACGGGCCATGATCACCATGCAGAACGTCGACATCCAAAAGCAAATGCTGGAGAATGCGATGAATTTTGAATTGGAAACGGCCCGCAAACAATATCAAAATGCCACCGAACGCGTAGCCAGCCAGCAAAAAAACCTGGAACTCGCCCAGCGGATTTACGATACCACTCAAACCAAATACAAAGCCGGCGTTGGCAGCAGCTTTGAAGTCACACAAGCCGAACAAGGATTGTACGCAGCGCAACAATCCCTGATGTCGGCCCGTTTCGACCTGCTCACTGCGCGCGTAGCGATTAAAAAAGCGCTCGGCCAATAAAATCACGGATTCTTGGGATTTCGCGGATTTCGCAGATTGATTTATTGGATTTTGGGGGATTATTCATTCGGCTTCCAATAAGCAAAATCCCATCACACATCAACAAACATTCAGCAACCATAACATATAGATCATGAACAATAAGAACCTCTTTTCCATCATCACCCTTTTCGCAACCGCAGCGATCATTACTGCCTGCGGTGGCGGCGGATCAAAAGACCCGGCTGCCGAATTGGCTAAATTGAAAGATGAAAAGGCCACGATTGAAGCGAAAATCGCAGAATTGGAAAAACAAGTTGCCAAACCGGCGCCCAAAGTCCACACCGTTTCCCTCAGTGAGGTGAAAATCACCCCATTCAAACACTACATCGACCTGCAAGGCAAGGTGGAGGCCAACGAAAGTGTGATGGCTACCTCTAAAATGCCGGGCGCACTTAAAAAAGTGTATGTCAAAAACGGCGATAACGTACGTCAGGGTCAATTGCTGGCCGAACTCGACGACAATGTGATGCTAAAAAGCCTGGCGGAACTGGAAGGTCAGTTGGTAACTGCCACCGATATTTACAACCGTCAAAAATCGCTTTGGGATCAAAAAATCGGAACGGAAGTCGCTTTTATTCAAGCAAAAAACGGCAAGGAATCGCTGGAACGCAGCATAGCTACCATTAAAGAACAGTGGGGCATGACCAAAATTTACGCGCCTACTTCCGGCAACGTCGACATGGTGATGCTCAAAGTGGGTCAGGCAATTGCTCCGGGTGTGCCGCTTTGCAACATCATCAACCTCAGTGGCTTGAAAATCCGCGGCGAAGTAACGGAGGCTTACGCATCCAAGGTGCGCAATGGCGATCAGGTACAGGTCTTTTTCCCCGATCTGAACAAAGAAATTACCACACGGGTCACTTTCGTGAGCAAAAGTATCAATCCGATGACGCGCACGTTCGTAGTTGAATGCGCCTTGCCAGGTACGGGATACACCGCCAACCAGATCGCTGTAATGAAAATCATTGACTACCAAAACGCCAACGCAGTGGTGGTGCCGGTCAACTTGATTCAAACAGCTGAAGACGGCGAATTTATCCTGATTGCAGAAAAATCGAGTGATAAACAAGCTGTGGTGAAAAAGGTAACGATCCAACAGGGCCAAAACTATGCGGGGAACGTTGAAATACTCAATGGCCTGAAAAAAGGCGATTGGCTGGTATCTACCGGTTTTCAGGATGTAAATGCAGGCGAAACGGTCAATACCGATTAAACCTGATACATCCGTAGTTATGTACGTTCCGAATCATTTCAACCACGAAGACGCGTCGGCGGCGCTTGCATTCATGCAGCGTTTCAACTTCGCTACCCTGGTTTCGCTCGTCGACAACGCTCCTTTTGCCTCCCACCTTCCTTTTATCATCGAAGAAAGAGCCGGGCAAATATGGCTTTCCGTCCACATGGCAAAAAACAACCCGCAAGGGCAAAACCTGGCCGACCAGCAATCACTGACGATCTTTTCAGAACCGCATGCCTATGTTTCTCCAAGTTTGTACGAAAAGGAACAAAACGTGCCGACCTGGAATTACATCGCCATCCATGCGTACGGTCGCGCGCGCCTGATCGATGATGAAACGGCGTCGTTCCGTTTGCTCGAAAAGCAAATTCAAACCTATGAAGCTGCTTATGCCGAACAATGGCAAAAGCTTTCAGAAGGATATAAAAATGCGATGATCAAAGGGATCGTCAGTTTTGAAATACCGGTTGAAAAATTGGAGTCAAAATGGAAACTGAGCCAAAACAAAAGCGAAAAAGACCAGGAAACGGTTGCGCGTCACCTGGAAAACAGTCAGGATACATCCGAACGTACCATTGCCGCTTACATGCGCCAACTTCAAAAACCTTAAATGCAAGCCCCGTCCAACCGCTCAACTTTTCAACCAGTCAACCATCATATAGATGAAAGAGTTTAAACCAACCAGTTGGTCAATCGACAACCGCACCTCGATCTTCATCATCACGGTGATGATCACCCTGGCGGGGATGATGTCGTATAATGCCTTGCCCAAGGAACAATTCCCCGATGTGGTGGTGCCCACCATTTTCGTATCAACGATTTATCCTGGCGCCAGCCCCAGCGATATGG
This sequence comes from Saprospiraceae bacterium, assembly GCA_016787465.1. Taxonomy (GTDB): domain Bacteria; phylum Bacteroidota; class Bacteroidia; order Chitinophagales; family Saprospiraceae; genus M3007. The sequence goes on from JAEUUR010000222.1 coordinate 4,565, forward strand.
AACAGCTTGTTACGAAACCGATTGAGAAACAACTCAAAGGCATCAACGGGGTTAAAAAGATCACTTCTTCGTCCATTCAGGATTTCTCGAGTATCATCATCGAGTTTAATACCGACCTGGATGTGCCGCTTTGCAAGCAAAAAGTAAAAGACGCTGTGGATAAATCCATGCGCGATTTGCCGACCGATTTGCTGCAGGATCCCACCATTTCAGAGTTTGATATTTCTGAAATTCCGATCATGAACGTCAATGTGGCCGGCGATTTCAGCCTTGATAAATTAAAAGACTACGCCGACAAGCTCAAAGATCGTATTGAAGAGATGCGGGAAATTACCCGCGTCGATCTGATCGGCGCGCTGGAGAAAGAGGTGCAGGTGAATGTGGACAAATACAAACTTACCGCAGCCAGTCTGACTTTCCGCGATATAGAAAACGCCCTGGCTTTTGAAAATATGACCATTTCGGCGGGTAACGTCGATATCGGCGGCATGACGCGTTCTGTTTCTATTCGTGGCGACTTCCAAAACATTGAGCAAATCAAAAACATCCTGATTTCTTCTCAATCGGGCGCGCAATTGTATTTGAAAGACGTCGCGGAAGTGAAGTTGGGTCACGAGGAACAAGAAAGTTTCAGCCGCTTGAACGGCCGGAATGTGATTTCGTTGAGTGTGATCAAACGTTCGGGTGAAAACCTGATTAACGCCTCCGACCGCATCAAGGAAGTGGTGGATGAAATGAAAACCAACGAATTTCCGTCGAACCTTGAAGTAAGTATCACCGGCGATCAAAGCCGCGCCACCCGCGTTACGCTGCACGATCTGATCAATACCATCATCATCGGTTTTATCCTCGTTACCTTCATCCTGATGTTCTTCATGGGCGCTACCGACGCTATTTTCGTAGCGCTTTCTGTGCCTTTGTCGATGTGTATTGCTTTCATGGTGCTGCCCAGCTTCGGCTACACCCTGAACTTCGTGGTGTTGTTTGCCTTCCTGCTGGCGCTCGGTATAGTGGTCGACGATGCCATCGTCGTCATAGAAAACACCCACCGTATCTACCACGACGATAAAAAGCTCACCATCGTGGAAGCCGCCAAAAAAGCGGCCGGTGAAGTGTTTTTACCTGTTCTTTCAGGTACGGCCACTACGCTGGCGCCGTTTTTCCCGCTGGTATTCTGGGGCGGCATTTTTGGAAAGTTCATGGTGTACTTGCCGGTAACGGTCATCATCACCCTAACAGCTTCACTGGTGGTGGCTTACATCATAAACCCGGTATTTGCGGTGTGGTTTATGGGCGATGCCAAACGCGAAGGCACCGAACTTCCACCGGAGAAAAAACGCCGCAGGGCTATTTTAGGATACGTCATTTTTGGCCTTTCGATGCTGTATTTTTATGTGAACCAGAACTTTTTCATGGGCAACCTGCTGTTGTTCCTTGGAGCGTTCACGGCTTTTTACAAGTTCGTGTTGTCAAAAGTTGTGGTTCGTTTCCAGGAAAACGGATGGCCTTCGATTCAGCGCGCTTATGCAGGATTTTTGAATATCGCCTTGAACCATCCCTGGAAGATGATCACCGGCGTGTTGTTGTTGTTGGTAGCTTCCATTATGATTTTTGCCGCCGGAAAACGCAATATTGTACTTTTCCCCAAAGCTGAGCCGAACTTCATCTTCGTTTACATGACCTTGCCGGTGGGTACCGATGTGTTGGTAACCGACTCGCTGACGCGTGTGCTGGAAAAGAAAGTGGTCAGCGTTTTGGGTGAAAACAACCCGGCAGTGGAGTCGGTGATTTCAAACGTAGCCCTGGGCGCTTCTGAGGATCAGTTCGACCGCTCCACCACCTCGAACAAAGGCAAAGTGGGTATTGCATTTGTGGAGTTCAGCCAACGAAATGGCGTGAGTACCCAGGCGTACATGGACCAGATCCGGGAAGCCACCAAAGGAGCCATACCTGGCGCCGAAATCGTGGTTGACCAGGAACAAGGCGGGCCGCCGCAACCCAAACCGATTTCTGTGGAAGTACGCGGCGACGATTTTAAACAACTTGCCCGGGTTTCCACGGCCGTAAAACATTACCTGGATTCGCTGAATATCCCCGGCGTCGAGGAATTGCGTAGCGATTTGATTGTTTCAAAACCTGAAATCAATATTCAGATCGACCGCGACCGCGCCAACCGCGAAGGCATTTCCACCGCTCAAATCGGCTCTGAATTCCGGACGGCCATCCTCGGTAAAGAAGCGACCAAGTTCCGCGACGGTGAGGATGAAATTCCGGTAAACATCCGATTAAAAGAAGATCAACGCGCCAATATCAACTCCGTTGAAAACCTGAACATTACCTTCCGGGATATGAACATGGGAGGGGTGCTGCGTTCGGTACCGATGGCTGCGCTGGCCGATGTGAAATACACCCAAACCTACGGCGGTATCCGCAGGCTCGATCAAATGCGTATCGTTACCATAGCATCCAACATCACCTCGGAATATCAGCCGAGCCAAAATGAAGTGATAAACCAGGTAAAAGCGGCGCTGGCTTCTTACCCCCAGGAAGACGGCGTTACGGTAGGTTTTGCCGGGCAGGATGCTGAAATGGAAGAGTCGTTCAGCTTCCTCGGCAACTCGCTTATCATTTCCATCTTCATTATCCTGTTGATCCTGATCACACAGTTCAACTCCATCGGAAAAATGCTGATCATCATGACGGAGGTGTTGTTCAGTATCATCGGCGTATTGCTGGGCATGGCACTTTTAGATATGGATTTCTCCGTGATCATGTCGATGGTGGGTATTGTCGCGTTGTCGGGTATCGTAGTGCGAAATGGTATCCTGCTGGTGGAATACACCGATATTCTTCGAGAGCAGGGTACGCCTGTCAGGGAAGCCATTGTAGAAGCCGGCCGTATTCGTATGACGCCGGTGTTGCTGACTGCCACGGCCGCCATTTTGGGGTTGATTCCACTGGCGGTAGGTTTGAACATTGATTTTTACAGCCTCTTCGCAACCGGCGATCCGAAAATTTACCTCGGCGGCGACTCCGTTGCATTCTGGGGGCCGTTGTCGTGGACGATCATCTTCGGCTTGAGTTTCGCCACCTTTATCACGCTGATTATTTTGCCGGTGATGTACCTGAAAGGATGGCAGGTGAAAAACTGGTGGAGTAAGCTGTAAGTGGTAGCACCGTCTTTAGGGCAATGTCGTTGACTTACTCGTAGTTGGATTCATTAATGATTAATTTGACTATCCGCATATTGTACAGAAAGTTGTTTGTTTCAGTATTGGATGCCAAATCAGCCCCATCGGGGCGGCCCCGTTTATAGAAATGCAGGGAATAAGCAGCAAGCCGCGTAGCGGCGGCACGAATTTGCCGGTAAA
>JAEUUR010000298.1 GCA_016787465.1 Saprospiraceae bacterium
GCCACCGACCAGGCCAACAATACGCGCACCTGTTCCTTTACCGTAACCGTGAATGATACTCAAAAACCGGTGATTACCTGCCCGGCCAATATCGTTCGGAACAATGATCCGGGTAAGTGTTATGCCGTAGTGACCTATCCGAATGCCACAGCTACCGATAACTGCAGCGCTACGGTAACCTTGTTATCCGGCCTTGCCAGCGGCTCGCAGTTCCCGGTGGGTACATCTACCATTGAATTCCAGGCAAAAGACCCTTCCGATAACACCTCAACCTGTTCATTTACCATTCGTGTGAATGATGTGGAACCGCCTGTAGTAACCTGTCCGCCGGCACTTAATTTGCCCAATGATCCAGGCCAATGCAGTCGCCAGATCAATTGGGTTGGCCAGGCTACCTACACCGATAACTGTGGAGCAAGTTATAACCAAAGCAACAGCCCCGGTTTCTTTCCAGTGGGCGAGCACACCGTAGTTCATACCGTCATCGATTATAGCGGCAATTCAGCCACCTGCGTTCAAAACGTAACCGTTTACGATCAAGAATACCCAGGTATCTATTGTCCGCAAAACATGGTGGTAAAAACCGATGAATTCGATTGCGTAGCAACGGTGAGCTATTCAGCCAGCGGTTACGACAATTGCCCAGGTTATTCCATCACCTACAGCACCGATTCTCCTGCCGCTTTCGAAGCCGGCTATAATAATGTAACGGCAACGATTACTGACGGTGCGGGCAACAGCACCAGTTGTACATTCCAGATCCGTGTTGATAACCGCCAGGAAATTTGCAATGATTTCGATGATGACTGCGACGGCCTCGTTGATGAATCGGAGGGTTGGGAAAAAGTGGCCAAAGTGCTGGCTGTTGATGGAAGCTCACAAGCTCAATACGGCTTGAGCGTTGATATCCACAAAGGTTATGCGATTGTTGGTTCCAACAAAAAGACGCCTGGTGGCCAGCCGCTCGGCGCTGCTTATATTCTCATTCGTACACCGAACGGCTGGACGCAAATGGCGAAATTGTTGCCGGCTGATGTCGAACCGGATGATTTGTTCGGTGCAAGTGTAGCTATTCATGGCAATATTGCAGCCGTTGGCGCTCCTTCTGACGACGACCCGGTTGGAAATGAAGGCGCAGTGTATGTGTTCTACCGCACCCCGGCCAATGTGTGGAACCTGATTAAAAAGGTGAAAGCCTCCGATGCTGATCCGGCTGACAACTTCGGCATCAGTGTTGACCTGGATGGCGAACGCCTGTTGGTAGGCGCCAACCACGATGATGAAAAAGGCGCCAACGCCGGGGCCGCATATGTGTTTTATCAAAATCAAGGTGGAAACGATAACTGGGGTCAGGTGGCCAAACTCGTCGGGAATACCAGCACAGACGGTGATAACATGGGTGTTAGTGTGTCCATCGATGGCGACCACGCATTGGTGGGCGCAACAGGCGTAGATAACCTGATCCAAAATACCGGAGGTGCATTTGTGTTCGGTCGGAACGTAGGTGGCGCAGATGCCTGGGGAGAAGTAACAAAAATTCTGGCGCCTTCAGCTTCGCAAAACGACAACTTTGGCGGCAGTGTTGGTATCAGCGGTAACTATGCCATCATCGGCGCCGATCAGAACGACCAGAAAGGATTGGATGCAGGTGCTGCATATATCTTCTTCCGCAACGAAAATAACCAGGCCGACAGCTGGGGCTTGAGCCGCATCCTGCGTGATTACAATGGTTCTGCAGGCAAACGCTTCGGCAGTGGCGTCGGAATTGACGGCGATTATGCGGTAGTCGGTTCCCAGGGTGATAGCCCCTTTGGAGCAGGATCAGGAAGAGGATTTTTGTACCTGAGGCTCGAGGACAACTGGATACAGGTGGATGAATTGACCGATGGCGCAGGCCAGGCAGCCGACAACCTCGGCACAACAGCAGCGATCAGTGGCACCATCGTCATCCTGGGCGCTCCGCTCGATGATATCGGCGCCGATGTTAATGAAGGCTCTGTGGTTATCTTCGAAGGACTTTGTGTTGAAAACAACGAACGGCCGACTGAACGCAATGCCGACGAAATTTTAGCTGACGCCAGCCTGCGTTGCTTCCCCGTGCCTTTCCAGGATGTACTCCACGTTGAAATCAACGACATCGTTGCGGCCAACGTTCAGGTTACAGTGATTAATGCGCTCGGGCAGGAGGTTGCCAATTTATTCCAGGGCGCTATCGATGGCCAAATGCGTTTCCAATGGAGGCCTTCGGCCAATATGGCCCAAGGATATTATTTCCTGCGCCTGAGAGCAGATGGTAAAATCATTACCAAACCCCTGGTGCTGACGCGTTGATTTTTGACAGCCTAAACCCGCCTGGCGGGTGCTTTAAAGTCATCCCGGATCAGAACAGGCTTGAATAAGCCGGGTTCGAATTCCGGGGTGACTTTTTTGTTCTCAATGAAGGGAAAACCTGAGAGACTTTTTAAGCTTGAATTTTGAAAATCCACTACTTTTACCTCTCGCTGTAAACTCAACTTCAATACCGGCGAAATTGAGGCTGTCTTCAACTGTGTTTAAATCAGATTCAATATGTCAGTTCCCGCGCATCAGTTTTTATACGAGGAATTCCACGCTTTCGTGATGTTGTATGCCGCCAATGTGGATGGAAATATTTCGGCCAAGGAAGAAACCTGTGCCACTTCCGGCTTGAGCGAAACCCAATGCGCTACCGTCAAAAGTGTATTCAATGCGTGCGACGATAACCAGGCGCTTCAGGTGATCTTTTCCTATCAGGATCAATATTGGGCAACGCCCGAAGACCGTGATAAGGTGATTTCAGACATGGTCAAAGTATTTGACACCGATGGAAAACATTCTGCCATGGAGCATGTAATGAAGCACATGTTCGAGCGATTGTTAAGCGGCAACTAAATCAGTCATCGCTCTAATCCGAGCGCTTTTCTCAAAGGCAGATCCTCGTTCCCGTTTTTTGTCCAATAGTCAAGGCGAAGCGTCTTGATCTTTGTGGCCTTGGTGGTAAGTTTTTGCGCGGCTGCATTCCAGCCGTCCACATAAGTTTCCTCCCACCCTTCAATGGTGTAAGGGAAGTTGGTTCCGAAACGGATCGTCAGTTCCCTGTTCAATTCCGGATACATGAGGCGATAGGCCGTTATGCCGCCTTCAAGTTGTTGTTTTGAGGCTACGGCTTTATAGTTTTTTACGTCTTTGTGTAACAGACGCAGGTAAAAAAAGGCCGGGATAATCTCCAATTCGCCGGTAGGAAGTAAATCGGGATTCAGCCGGATTTTAGCCCACAATTCATCTTCCAGCCAGGTAATCGGAAGCTCAAAGTTGCGATCACCATCAGCTTCAAAATAGGAGCGCGCTTCCACCTGATATTTGCCATCCCGGTTATTGAGTTGGGAGAAAACATGTCCACACCATTCCTGCACACTGGCAGTTACTTTCGTTGCATGTGCGCGTGTATCGTCAACAGGTACAAAGCTGGAAGTGAGCATTGAATATGGATAAATGCCGGTCAGGAATTTTTTTTCCATATTCAGTTTCATCACATTGTAATCGGTCGGGCCGGGATTGTCGGCTTTTACCTGTTTTTCTTTTGAAAATGGTTCTGTGACAAACACCATCACAGCCTCGCCTTTTCTCAGTTCGCCATACCGTGCTTGCTCCAAACTGTAACTGTTCAATTCAGCCAATCCGGCATACCAATATTCATTGAATGTGCCAGGAGCCGGCAGAATTTCCGTTTTTGGCGCCTGCGCTTGTGTGCAGCCATATCCAATAAAAAATAAATACCCTAGGATGGCAAAATGGACTTTCATATCTGGTTGATTTTGAAGTCAAAAGTAAAAAAGCTTTCAAGCATGCTCCGGTTTTACACCTATGATCTTAATCATTTTTTACACTTCTTCAAGTTCCTTTAATCTTTCCGGGCTTTTTGAGAAGAAACCTTTGCAGCAGAAATTCACCTCTAGATTTTTTGCTTTATGGTTTTTACTTCATTGAAAACAATTCTTTTATCCATTGCACTTTTGGTTTGCCACCTGACGATTGGTCAAACAGTGAAGGTGATCACCGTGTTGCCGCCACCTTATCCTGCCAATATTGAAGATGCGATGGAACTGAATAACTCCGCAGTGGTAACTTTAATCAACAACGGCTCTACGCAAGCGCGGGTACGCCTGGTGCCACATATTTCAGGGGCAAATGGGGTACGTGCTACTTTGAAACCTGACTACCGGCCTTCACAACCGATCATTTTGCCACCAAACGGTACGATGGTGCTTACCGGCGCCTCCTTAAAAACGGCAAATGCAGGTTTGTCCTTACAACACCTTGACGTGAAAGGCGCCAATATGCAACAGATCATTCGCACCGGGCAGCTACCGGAAGGTTTGTACGACTTCTGTATTAAAGTGTTTGATTTTTCCAGCAACCAACAGTTGTCGCAGGATGGCGACGGGTGTATGGCGATTGAGGTTCGGGCCTATGATCCACCTCAGATTATTTACCCGACCGATAAAGAAACCGTGATAGCAAGTGCCAATCAACTCGTTCGGTTCACCTGGACGCCAGCAGGAACACCTCAAACAAGGTATAAATTCCTGGTATTCGACCTGACTAAATACGGATTGTCGAACCCCAATGATGCATTTGATAAGGGATACCCACCATTTTTTGAACAAAATGCATGGCCTTTCGAATACCTCGATATTACCTCCGCAGATCCGCCTTTGTTGGATGACCATGTTTATGCAGTTCGGATTCAAGCTTATGATCCGAAAAATGTGATGTTATTCAAAAATGAAGGAAAAAGTCAGGTAACGACCTTTCTTTATAAAACCCCGAAACTAAACGAAGGTTTGTTTGGGCCAAACGGCCTTACTACCGAGGCGTTTCCCAAACTGAATGAATGTGTTGCAGGAGAAAAACAATTCGACTTGCGTAAATACGGATTGATAACGCCTGCCAGGGATCAGGCCGGATGCGGCAGTTGTTGGGCTTTCGGCGCAGCAGCAGCCATGGAATCAAGTTGGTTGATCGTCAACCCGGGGTGGAGTCCCCAACAAATCGATTTGTCGGAACAGCACATCATGGCTTGCAGTTACGGTACCTGTGCCGGCTTTTACATCTACGGCGTGTTGGATTGGTTGCAGGGTAGACGTATCGAAACTGAAAAGAAAATGCCATACGTGGCCGACTATGATAATCAATCGCCGAATTTCACATGCCCCTACAAAGATGCCTCCACCGAATTTATCCTCGACGACTGGGGGTATTGCGACCCCTCCAGTTTTATGTTCCCAAGCCGCCAATCCATCAAAGATGCCATTTGCAAATACGGCGCCGTGGTGACCGGGATGCTTTCCACCGATAAATTCAAAAATACCGATAATTCAGAAGATGCCTTTCAACAGGAAGTGTCCGGCGGACTAACCAACCACATCGTGGCCATTGTTGGCTGGGATGATGACAAACAAGCCTGGTTGATCAAAAACTCCTATGGCAAAAACTGGGGTATGAACGGTTTCAAATGGCTGCGTTACGGCAGCAACAACATCGGATATTCCGCAGCATGGGTAAAAGTACGCGCGAAGTGTAACCGCAAAATCAGCGTGCGAAACGAAGGCCCATTTGTAGGGAAAGTGGAAGTTTGGTATGAAATCAACGGCATGGAGCAAAAAGTAGATGGCAAAATGGCCATCAATGAAACAGAAACCCTGCTTATCCCTTGCGATGCCGTTAATGTTCGTATACTGGCTTCAGCCGTAGCCGGCGAAGACATTTTTTATCAGGTACATTCGAAGGCAAAAGATATCTGTTATCGAATATGGGGAACCACTTTCAACACCAGCTGGCAGGAAACGGATTGCGTCAATATTGAAGATTACTTTCCGGTTCGACTGAAAAATGAAGGCTGGTATTCTGCTAAAATTATGGCTGATTATACCGTCGATGGCAAAACGGTGCATGTGGAAAAAAGCCATATTACCAAGAACAAAACGGGTTACGTTTATGTACCTAAAAATGCAGTAAATGTAAAAATTCAAGCGAAAGCCTTGGCTGGCAACACCATTTTCACGAAAAACCTGCCGAAAGCAGAAGAAGGTTGTTTTAAGGTGTGGGGCACGTTGGCAAACTTGAAATGGGGCGATTGCAGCGATCCGATCGACAACTTAAACGACCGCCATGTGAACGTCATCAATGAAGGCGCTTATTCAGCCCGCCTTACCGTAAGTTATAAGCTGAACGGCGTCGGTCAACCCGCCAAAGAAGTGGAGTTCCCTACTTCAAAAACCGGTTCTGTATTTTTTCCGGCGGATGCTTCCGATATCAAAATTACCGTCAAAGCCATTTTAGGCGAAACCATTTTAAACCTCACCTATCCGGATGCGGAAGATATCTGTTTGAAGGTGTGGGGTACAACCCTGAACACCCACTGGAACCTGTGCGGCGAAGAACCAGAGTGCAGCGTGCCGGTTACCATTTACAATCCTGCCGGAATCAGCGCTTACACCTGCCGTGGCGATATTTACTACTCGCTAGATGGCGTGGATTATCACCTGGAAAAAGATTTTACCGTAGGTAACAACTGGAAAGTCAACCTGCCTTGCGAAGCTACCGACATCACCATCCGAGCCAAGGCAATGGCGGGAGAGCAGATTTTCGAACAAAAGTTCGATAAGGCAGTCGAGAAATGTTACCAGGTATGGGGTACCACGCTGATCACACATTGGGCGGTTTGTCAAAACGGAAACCCCGACGACAAAGTGATCGTTTTAAACAACCTGATCGGTGGATGGTATGCTGCCAAAGCGTATATCATTTACAAAATCGACGGTGTGGATCAACCGCAAATCAACACGGGTACCTTTGCAGTAGGCAAATCCCGCATGGTTACCATTCCACACAATGCCACTGATATTCGTTTGAACGTAGACGTATCGACCGGCAAGGATATTTTTGATAAGTTCTATTCCAAACCGGCCGATGCGTGCTTCAATTTGTATGGCACAGCCATTAAACCCAAATACAGCGCGTGTGATTGATCGGCACAAAATATTTTTTTGAGCTACCGAATATCGATTTCAGCCGTACTTTTGCCTCAAGTCCTAATTCCTTGCAACTCACAATTGCAAGGAATTTTCTATTTAAGCATTCAACTCTTCGACACCATGGATAAAATGATTGCTCGCTTTCCTGCTCAATTGGAGGAAGCGCTGGGTATAGCCCAAAAAGTAACCTTGAAAAAACATAACGCACCTTATCGTTCTGTATTCATCTCCGGCCTCGGCGGCAGCGGTATTGGCGGCGGTTTTGTGCAGGATTTTGTACGCGGCATTTGTAAGCTGCCGGTGGTAGTGAGCAAAGGATATTCCGCTCCAAACTGGATCAATAAACATACACTGGCTATTTGTTCCTCATACAGCGGAAACACAGAAGAAACCATCAGTACTTTTGAACAGTTGCTGGGCACCGGAGCTAAAATAGTAGTGATCGCTTCGGGCGGAAAACTGATTGAACTTGCCAAAAAACACGGCCTTGATTTTGTTCAGGTGCCGGGCGGTTGGAGCAGTCCGCGCGCATGCATGGGCTATTCCATCGTTGCGCAACTTGGCATCCTTCGGGCTGCCAAACTGATTCCGGGAAAGCTGTTTAATCAGGTGGAAGCGGCGCGCAAATTATTGATCAAAGACCAAGCTGCCATTCAAAAAAGCGCCCGCAAAATTGCCGGTTTCCTGCACGGCAAAACCCCTGTTTTGTACGTCGCCGATCAAATGGAAGCAGTGGCTGTTCGTTGGCGGCAACAAATCAATGAAAACGCTAAAATGCTCTGTTGGCACCATGTAGTGCCTGAAATGAACCACAATGAATTGGTCGGATGGCGTGATCAACGCCCGGACGTAGCGGTGATTTGGCTGCGGAATCGCGACGATTTTCAGCGCACAGCCACCCGGCTGGATATCAACAAGGAAATCGTGCAGCATTACACCCAAACCAGCATCGAACTCTGGTCGAAAGGGAAATCACTTATCGAAAAAGCGTTTTATTTCGTTCACCTGGGCGACTGGATGTCTTTCTATCTCGCTGAACTGCACCAGGTGGATCCCATCGAAATCAAAGTGATTGATTTTCTAAAAGGCGAACTTGCCAAAGTTTGAATCGACAACGGATTAGAGACAACCAGCTATGTTAAAAATTACCCATTCCAATCAAATTACAACCGGCGATCTCGCTAAAATCCAGGCGGAAACGACCACTGCCGCCAAGCTTCTGGAAAGCAGAAAAGGCCCGGGCAACGACTTCTTAGGCTGGCTTGATTTGCCGTCAAAATATGACCGGACAGCATTCAAACGCATCAAGGCTGCCGCAAAGAAAATTCGGAAAGAAAGCGAGGTGTTGGTGGTAGTCGGTATCGGCGGCTCTTACCTGGGCGCCAAAGCGGCTATTGAATTTTGTAAACCAACGCCTCCCTTGCCCGTGCGCGGGGGACGGGGCAAACGTTTCGACGTCGTTTTTGTCGGCACCAACCTCAGCCCTTCCTATCATTTGCAAGTACTGGATGCGATCGGCAACCGTGATTTTTCAGTCAACGTCATTTCCAAATCGGGTACCACCACCGAACCGGCCATCGCATTTCGTCTTTTCAAACAAAAGCTGGAAGAAAAATACGGCAAAGCCGGTGCGCGTGGGCGTATTTATGCCACCACCGACCAATCAAAAGGGGCGCTTAAAAAACTGTCCACCCAGGAAGGATACGAAACCTTCGTGGTACCGGATGATGTGGGCGGCCGTTTTTCGGTGCTCACCGCCGTGGGTTTATTACCCATTGCCGCTGCCGGAATCGACATTTCCGCAGTGATGAAAGGAGCCGCCGATGGCGCCAAAGCGTATAAAAAACCGTTTTCCCAGAACCCCTGCCTACAATATGCCGCCTTGCGCAACCTGTTGTACCGCCAGGGCAAGGGTATCGAAATTCTGGTCAATTACGAACCGCGTTGCCACTTCATCGCCGAATGGTGGAAACAACTGTACGGCGAAAGTGAAGGCAAAGACGGCAAAGGTATTTTCCCGGCCTCCGTAGGCTTCACCGCCGATCTCCACTCGATGGGTCAGTACATTCAGGATGGGCAGCGAAATTTGTTCGAAACCGTCCTTGAAATAGAACATCCGGAGCGGGATATCACCTTGTTCAAAACCGAAGATGACCTCGACGGATTGAATTACCTCGCTGGGAAAACGCTCGATTATGTGAACAAAAAAGCTGCGGAAGGCACCCGTATGGCCCATGAAGACGGCGGCGTTCCCAATTTATCGATTCAAATTCCGGAAGCAACAGCCTATTATTTAGGTCAATTGTTTTTCTTTTTTGAAAAAGCATGCGCCGTGAGCGGCTACATGTTGGGCGTCAATCCGTTCGATCAACCGGGAGTAGAGGCTTACAAGAAAAATATGTTTGCCCTTTTGGGTAAAAAATAAACACGGATTAAATTGATTTGAATGATTTCACAGATTGATTCGTTTGATTTTCAGGGATTTATGGTAAACGCAATGGGGTTTTGAATACGATCTGTCATACAGAGCGCTGTAAACCAATGTTTTATTTTCCAAACCAAACAGCGCGAAGTATAATTCGGAAAAATTTTCACAATCACTTTGCAACAAGTTTAACACGTTGGGGCATACGCCATAAGGCTCAAGTTGTGCATCTTTATCCTATCTATTGCCCAACCAATTGATTGCACAATGAAACCTACTATCCCAACGATTACTTTCCGGCGCGCATTTTTTACCCTGATTTGGTTGTTTGCCATTCTCTTCCTTGCCAGACTGGCTTATAGTTTCAGAGAAAAAAAAGAGTCCCAGGAGCAGTTTGGCTCAGGCCCTTCCTTTTTTGCCGACAAAGGATCTTTCCGAAAAAACTACGCTTCGGAAAAAAGTTATGAGCCTGCTCCGCCACCCAATGCGCCGGACGGCGGTTCTTCCCAAAAGTATGAAAAGACAGCTACGCTGAACGCCAGAACCGATGCGTTTCAGGAAGATGAAAACCGATTGCGCAGCACCAGCACAGGCTTTCAGGCGGTGATTCAGTACGAACAAAAAAGTGGAAACCCCGGTCACCGGAACCTCCACCTGATGATCGGTGTGAAACCCGAATTGTTCGATTCTTTTTATGTGGCCGTTCAGCGCATTGGTGATATCTACATCAACGAAGTGACCAAGGTGGATAAAACCACCGAATTCCGGGAGTTGAACGCCCAAAAAGCTTCGCTTCAAAAAGCCTTGCTCAGCTTGAACGACCTGAAGAACCGTGCAGGCAGCATCAGCGACCTGGTGGGCTTACATGAAAAAATACTGGATGTAGAAAGGCAGTTGCAAGAACTCGGCGTTGAACTCGGCAATTTTTCTGCAGAAAATGAATTTTGCACTGTTCGATTTTCCCTGCATGAAAAGGCGGCGGCGCGCACCATTTCATTTGTGAACCGTGTCATCGATGCCTTCATCTGGACCGTTCAATATTATGCGCTGGGCCTGTTTTTCCTGGGTGGAATGCTCCTCGTCGCCTGGCTGATGCTGGTAGTGGCGAAAAACGTCCGGGAAACCGTAAAAAAAAATGATGAATGATTCATCATTCATCATTCATCATTCATCATTCATCATTCATCATTTCTTTACTAGCTTGGCGATTTGCTCTTCCAGTTCGTCTTCGTCGCCGGGAGCGTAACCGATGTGCTCAAAAACGATATTTCCGTTTTGATCCAGCAGGAAGGTGTAGGGTACCGATTGAATATTAGCGGCAATAGAAAGTTCTTTAGCGGTATCGAGCAGGATACGGTATTTCCAACCTTTGGTAGAAACTACGCCGGGCACTTTAGCTACGGTACGGGCATCGTCGGTGCTAATGGCAACCAGTTCAACGCCGTAGTTTTTTTGCCAGTCTTCATAAATTTCGCTGATGGCGTCGAGTTCTTTTTTGCAGGGAGAGCACCAGGTAGCCCAAAAACTGATCACCGTGATTTTACCTGTTTTGCCCAACTCCTGAGCATTCAATGTTTGTCCTTCGAGGGTTTTAAGGTTGGCAGAAGGCAAAGTTTTGGTTTGGGAATAGCCGGCAATAGAGAGTAGCAATCCGGCAATTACAACGAGGGTTCTTTTCATTTTTTAATTTGATTTTATGCAAAAGGTGAATGAATGCTCGAAATTGACGACAAAAGTAAGGATAGGTTGCGGGGTTTGTAGTGCGTTAACCAGCTTTTAACGGATTGATTCAATTGATTCGAATGGTTCGAATGCTCCGAATGATCCGAATAATGAATAAAAAAAATCTGTACAATCCCCTAATCCAACGAATCCGCGATTCAAGCCCCGTTTTTCGAATGCTCCGAATGATTCGAATATTGAATAAAAAAAATCTGTACAATCCCCTAATCCAACGAATCCGCGATTCAAGCCCCGTTTTTCGAATGCTCCGATTATCTGATTGGTTTCATTAATCGAACCAATCGGATCAATCGAATCAATCAATTAATGCATAACTTTTTCAACGCCACGCTATCACCGTTAAAGACATTGAAGTCGACTTTTTCATTGATGCCGTTGATGTTACCGCGGTCGGAGTGTTGCCAGAACTGCCACTTTTCGTCGTTGGGCATTTCCAGGTCTGAAATATGGTAGTGCGCGATCCACAGGCGGCAATCTTTAAAATCTTCCTGATCCTGGAAATGGCGTTTGAAAAAATCCTTGTTGGTGTATAGGATAGGTTTAACGCCGTAATGTTTTTCCAGCAGGTCAAGAAATTCCTTGGTGTATTGCCTGATTTGCGCCCTGGTCATGCCGCGGGTTTCTTCGACGTCGGCCACCGGGGGCAGATCGCCGGAGCGTAGTTTGACAGTTTTGGTGAATTTCAACGCCTGGTCTTTGGCGCTTACGTCGGGCAGGAAAAAATGGTAGGCGCCGCGGATGATGCCGTTTTTTCGCGCACTTTCCCAGTTTTTGTCGAACTCGGGATCTTCCATCCAGGTGCCTTCGGTGGCTTTGATGAAGGCGAAACTGACTTTGATTTTGCCGACTTTCATCTTTTTTACCCTTCCCCAATCGATTTTGCTTTGCCACTTGCTCACGTCGATGCCGTGTATGTTGTAACCGGACGGGATGCGGATGCCGAAGTGTTTGTATTCTTTATAGTGGAGCGGGTAGGTGAGCAGGGAGCGTACCCAGTAGCGAAACTCTTCGCTGAAGATCATGGTCAGGCTGAACACCAGGAGCAGCAAAGCGCCTGCCTTCCTGCGGTCGCCGCGGCGCCGGGGAATAATTGGGAAGATTTTTGGAAATAAACGTCGGATAGCCACGGTTAACAGATCGCAAAGCTAAAGCGAATTATTCCCCTTTGAAAACCGGTTTCCTTTTTTCCAGAAAAGCAGCAACGCCTTCTTTGTAGTCGTGCGTACTGCCGGCAATGGTTTGCAGCTTGTCTTCGAGGGCAATTTGTTGTTCAAAGGAATTGGAAAAGCTGGCGTTGAGCGCTTGTTTGGTCAACGCAAGGCCTTTGGTGGGCATTTGAGCCAGGGTTTCGGCCAGTTTGATGCTTTCATCGAGGAAGGTTTCATCGGCAAATACTTTCCAGATCATGCCCATCGCGGCGGCATCAGTGGCGCTGATCTTATCCGATAACATCATCAGGGCGGTGGCGCGCTGGAATCCAACCAGCCGGGGCAGAGTCCAGGTGCCTCCTGAATCCGGGATGAGGCCGATTTTTGAAAAGGCCTGCGTAAAACTCGCCGAGGCAGTTGCCACGGTGATATCGCACGCCAGGGCGATGTTTGCCCCGGCGCCGGCCGCTACGCCGTTCACGGCCGCCACCACCGGCTTCTCCAGGTTTCTGATTTTCGACACAATCGGATTGTAGCCGGTAGCGATGATTTCCGCCAGCGAGGGGCCGTTCGGGTCGGTCACTTCCTGAAGGTCTTCCCCCGCACAAAAAGCTTTGCCCGAGCCGGTAATCAGAACCGCCCGGATGCCCGAATCAATCTCGCATACGGAAAGGGCTTCCAGGATTTCCATGCGCATATCGTGGTGCATGGAATTGAACACCTGTGGTCGGTTGAAGGTAATGCGAGCTACGTGGTTGGCGATGGAGAAGTCGATGTATTGCATGAGGCGATTGATTCGAATGGTTCGATTGTTCCGATTGATTCGATTAGGAATTTGAGGCCAAATGTATCACGGAATTTTATAAAACCAGGTGGTTGACTCCGCGGCATGTGTTGAAATCGATGTTAACACAAAAAATCCGGTTCAGTTGCGCTTTCCGTTCATCGCGCGCACAGACGCGTAGGGGTGCGCAGCGCGCGATGCCGAGCAAGAGAACGATATCCTCATATCCCATAGAGAGAAATCGCCGGTATGCGCGATATCGTTATTCATGAGTATTTCGGCGTAACAACAAGTTTAGTATACCGAGTAGCAATTGCTGATATTCCGAACTTGAAAGATAAAATTGAAAAAGTAAGAGATGACT
>JAEUUR010000183.1 GCA_016787465.1 Saprospiraceae bacterium
CGGCGGCTGTAAGTGAGGTTGAACTGGTTTTTTTCATTCAAGGAATAGGTAACGGCGCCGCTAGGAAAAAAGCTGAGGTATTGATCGCTCGGCATTTCATCTTTACCTGGCTGAAGGCTGGTGAGCTCGCCTTTCCAGTCGGTATGTTCAGCTCGAAGCCCTGCCTGGAAGCCCCATTTTTTCAACTGAACATTGTAGTTAACATATCCGGCATTCACCATTTCATGGTAAACAAATCGGTTGCTTCGGGTGGTGTCGATATACGGAGTGCCGTCTTTTTCGATAAAAAAGTCGAAAACATTATCCGTTTCTACATTGTTGAATTTGAACCCTACGCCAAGTTTTCCTTTCCACAAGTTTTGTTCATAATCCACTTTGGCAATGATCATGTCGATATCGGTCGGCGTATTGTTACGGTAGATTTTTTGGGAAAGCACGGTTTGCTCGGTTGCATCGTAGTAGGTATTGGGTTGATAAGAATCGGCGCGGTACCGATAGAACCCGCGGTTTAAGTCAATATTCAGTTCATGGCCGGAGGTATCCGCAAAACGATAGTTGGCGTTGATGTTAAAATTTCCCCGGTCTTGCGGTTGGTAATTGGAGGCGACCAGGATCGATTCAACTTCGTTGAGGTTATCAAGGGAAGAGATCGCGGTTCGGGCATTGTTTTGCCAGGGTCCGTGGTTGTGGCGGCCATCTACGATGAAACCAACGGTGTGTTTGGAGTTAATGAAATAATCTGACCCAAATTTGAAGTTGTGCGAATTGTTGCTGTCCACCATTTGGGATTGTTGATCATAACGGCGGCTCGGATCGTAGTTTGGCAGTGTAGGGTCGGTTTGTTGACCTTGTTGGTCGCGAAGTAAATTCAGCGTGTTGTGCCAATCGCCAAAATGATTGGAGTAGTTTCCAAAAAGATTAACGCGTTTGTTGCGGTGATTCAAGGAAAAATTGACGCCGCCTTTCAACGATTCACCATAAATCAATTCAGCGCCGGCCGAACCGTTGGTACCCAGATTTTTGTTCTTTTTAGTCCGAATGTTGATGATACCGGCATTGCCACTCGCATCGTATTTGGCCGATGGGTTTGTGATCATTTCAATGGCGGCAATGTCTTCAGCGCGCATGCCTTTGAGGAAGTTGACCAGGTCTTTGGAGTCCATAGGTACATCACGGCCGTCGATTTGAAAACGCACCGAATTTTTCCCCTTCACGGCCACATTGTCGTTGTTATCGATGGTTACACCCGGTGCTTTGCGAAGCAACTCCAATGCATTCTGACCCTGGGCATTGATGTTGCCTTCAACATTAAGGATTGTTTTATCGGCTTTGACTTCTACGATGGGTTTGCGGGCGGTGATCGTTACCTGGGCCAATTCTTTGCCGGCTGCCTGAAGTTTTAACGAAGGCAATTGAAGGTCGACGCCCTGGTAATCAAATATATCGGAAACAACGGCGCCGGAACCGACCAGGTTGGAACGCAGGAAATATTTTCCGGTCTGTATCTGTTCAAAATCAAAATTGCCGGTATCGTTGGAAATAGCACCTTTCACCAGGGTAGAATCGGCGGCATTGTGCAACAGTACAGTGGCAAATTCAGCGGGCGTTCCATCGGAATGCAACACGACACCGCTGATTTTCTGTGCTTGAAGTACAAACACTACACATAGGAAAAAGGCAGTTAGAATGGTTGATTTCATAGCTTAATTAATAGTCTTGAAAAGATGAAAGGGGATGGTTTTGCCATCCTGTGTTTTTGTTTTCTGCGACAAACTTAGTGAAATTCAGTAGTTTGTTAAACATAGAACCTGCCAAAGCAAGGATTCTCTATATTAACCCTGAAATTTCACCGACGAACGAAAAACGAATGAGACAAGAAACCCTGCTCATCTTGATTTCACCCGTTCAAGACACCTCAATTGACAAGCGGGTTACTACAAGGCTGCAAATAAAATGTGAACAACCGGTTTTAACGGACGAACGACGTATGTTCCTAGACGAAAGGCAATCGGTTAAAATCGCGATGGCGATTGTCTCCATTCAAGACAATCGCCATCGCATAAACAAAATTTCAAAACACTGAAAATCAGAGCCTTAAGTCTTCTGATGTTTCTTTTTTGCCGCCGGGAAGAGCAGGTTATTTAAAATCAACCGGAAGCCTGGAGAGTTAGGGTGTAATTTCAACTCCGTTGGCGGATCGCCTACGTAGTGGCGGTAATCCTCGGGGTCGTGGCCGCCGTAGAAGGTGAAAAACCCCTGACCGTAGGCATTATGGATGTAACGCGCCTCACCGGCCGGCTTGGTTTCGCCCATAATCAGGACGTTGGGTTTAATATATTTCTTTTGGAATGCAGTTGCCTGTCCCATAAATCCTTTCACTGTTCGGGTTTGACATTGAGTCAGCATCGTTGGCACAGGATCCCATTTAGCCGAGAAATCAAAAAGGGTAAAATAATCTTGCTCAGGCGACACCTGGCGTCCGGTAACTTCACTATGATCGATCGATGAGTGCTCATACACCATTGGATCAGTGATAACGTTAAAGTTGTGGAAGGCAAATGTTTGTGAAAAATCGAGTTTGTTCTGATAATTCGGATCAATCGGATCGCCGTCGAAAGGCGTAGCGCAGATATCAACCCCGTCGGCTGCCAATGCAATGTCATAGGTATCTGTTGCGGAACACATGGCGAACATAAAGCCGCCTCCCATCACAAATTCGCGGATTTTTTTGGCAACTGCCAGTTTCAGTTGGCTCACTTTGTCGAAACCGTTTTGCCGGGCCAGGTCTTCCATCATCCTGACGTGCTGCCTGTACCAGGGTTGTCCGCTGAAATTTGCATAAAACTTGCCATACATGCCGGCGAAGTCTTCGTGATGCAGGTGAAGCCAATCGTATTCCAGTAATTTTCCTTGCAACACTTCCGTATCGTACACTACTTCGTAAGGAATTTCGGCATAGGTCAATACCAGGGTAACCGCATCGTCCCAGGGCTGTACCACTTCACCCCGTTCATTCTGGTCGGGCGTATACACTGCAATTTTGGGCGCTTTTTCCAGTTTGATCTTGTCCATATTTACTTCAGGATCAAGAATTTCATTTTCGATGGCTGCAAATTGGGCATCTGAAATCACTTGATAACTGACATCGCGGGTATTGCATTCTTTTTCAAATTCAGCCGCATAGGCGAAAGCAAAACTTCCTCCCCGGTAATTTAATAACCAATAAGCCTCAACACCTTTTGAAAGCACCCAATAGGTGATACCATACGCTTTCAAGTGATTGCGTTGTGATGTTTCATCCATCGGGATCAGGATGACGCTTGCTTTTAACTGATTGAAAATCAGCAATAAAAATGCGAGAATGATGGTGAACTTGCGCATAGAATATGGGAGATTTGAATGCAAATGTAAACGACAAAATTAAGCGGATTCAGAAGCCACATCCTAAACTTAACAACTCGTTACCAAAAGAAGCGGCATTTGGTTAACTGGCATAAACAGTTTTAAAACCAAAGGGTTGCATTCAGTAAGTCCCAAACAAAATGCCACCCGAAAGTTTTCATTCCGGGTGGCAATCGTATTTCAATTAGATTTTGTGTTCTTTACCCTCAAAAATCACAGGCGGAAAACGTATGGGTGCGGTAAGTTCCTCCAACTGGGATATTTACGTATTCTCCTTCACCCAATGAATGGCATTCAGACGACCAGTTTGTAGATACCCCTACCGGAATGGAAGGCACCTTTCTCACATAGTGTACGCGATAGGTGTAACTGTTGTCATTGTCGCCCAGATAGGGTACCGAAATCTGGGTGCCACTCAGGTTTACCCACTGGTATTCGCCTGCATAAACTTGTACGCCTCCCGAAAAAATATCGATTTTGTAACCAAATTTTCCATTTGAATAGCCGAGGTGGTGATAATAAGTATTGGGAGCCCGGCTCGACAAAAGTTGTGGACCGGTTGCAGATTGTTCCTGTAAAGCCGGTTCCTTGGAACAAGAAGAAAACAAAGCGATCGTGGAGAGACAAGCAAAAATGAGCAGTTGTTTCATAAAAAGTAATTGTGTTTAGATTTGAAAAATCATTGTTGAATCAGATTCACTATTAGAATGCCCATTCACCGCAAGTGTGACAAAAAGAATATTCAAACCCAAGAATATTTGTAGTTTCTTTGTGGATTCACGCCCAACTATGATGAACGCCCTGCCAAATTGACAACACATTCACTGATTTTCCGTCAAAATTTCACAAATAGGAAATTGGAGGCAAATTTGCCGGGCAATAGCCGTACGGATCTATGTAATCCATACTTTTCAACTCAAAAATCCTCAAACCGAACCCGGTTTTTCCGGAAGTATACTTCGCGCTGTTTGGTTATGAAAACAGCCTTCGGCTAAAGCGTTGATTAACAGCGCTCAGTATGACAGGTTGCATTCAAAACTACCCTGCGTTCACTATAATTTAATTTATGACATACGATAATTTCACGATTAAGGCACAGGAAGCAATTCTGCAAGCACAACAGATTGCCGCCGGCTATGAACAACAGAATGTAGATACCGCCCATTTACTCAAGGGCATGCTCGACGTCGACGATTCAGTGACCGATTTTATTCTGAAAAAATCGGGCGTAAACATGACCCGATTCAAAGAGGATCTGGACAAACTCATTTGGGAAACGCCTAAAGTTCAAGGGGCCGACAAACAATACCTGACTAACGAAGCCAACAAATCCATCGCAGCGGCCAAAGCCATGCTCAAGGATTTTGGCGATGAGTATATTTCCATTGAATTGTTACTGCTGGGCATTGCCAAAGGCAATGACAAAACAGCCCGTTTGTTGCGCGAACAAGGCGCAAGCCTTGAAACGGTTTCAACGGCTATCAAAGACCTCCGAAAAGGCCGAAAAGTAACCGACCAAAGCGCCGACAATGTGTACAACGCACTGAATAAGTTCGCGATCAACCTCACAGAATTGGCGGAGCAAGGAAAGCTAGACCCCGTAATCGGCCGCGATGAAGAAATCCGAAGGGTGCTGCATATTTTGAGCCGCAGGAAGAAAAACAATCCTGTCGTGATCGGTGATCCGGGCGTAGGAAAAACAGCTATCGTAGAAGGCATAGCCTGGCGGATAGTCAAACAGGATGTCCCTGAAACTTTGGCAGGCAAACGCATTTTTTCGCTCGATATGGCTGCTTTGATCGCAGGCGCCAAATACAAAGGCGAGTTCGAAGAACGGCTCAAAGCGGTGATCAAAGAAGTAATCGACAGCAATGAACAGGTTATACTTTTCATTGATGAAATTCATACCCTCGTGGGTGCAGGCGGCGGACAAGGCGCAATGGACGCGGCCAATATCCTGAAACCCGCTCTGGCGCGCGGCGAATTGCGCACCATTGGCGCAACCACCCTCGACGAATACCAAAAATACTTCGAAAGCGACAAAGCGCTCGAACGTCGCTTTCAATCTGTGTACATCGACGAGCCGAGCATCGAAGATACCATCTCCATTCTGCGGGGGATTCGGGAGAAATATGAAAACTACCACAAAGTGCAAATCCTCGACGAAGCGCTGATCGCTTCCGCCGAGCTGTCGAATCGATATATTTCCGAACGTAAACTTCCCGACAAAGCCATCGACCTGATTGACGAAGCCGGCGCTAAATTGCGCCTCGAATTGGACTCGGTGCCGGAAGACGTAGATAAACTCGACAGGCAGCTTCGACAACTTGAAATTGAACGGGAAGCTATCAAACGTGAAAATGACGCGCGCAAACTGGAAGCGATGAACAAACAAATCCAGGACCTGCGTGAAAAACTCGACAGTCTGAGGGCAAAATGGACTTCTGAAAAAGAAATCGTGGAGGCCATTCAAAACTGCAAACAAAAGCTGGAAGAGCACCACATCCTGTATCAACGAGCAGAACGCGAAGGCAACCTGGAACAAGCGTCCAAAATCAAATACCAGGATATTCCTGCCCAGGAAGCCATGCTCAAAGCAGCAGAAGAAAAACTGTCGAAACTGGCGCCCGAGAGCCGTATGACCACTCAAACCGTTACGGCTAATGATATTGCCGAAGTGGTGGCGCGCTGGACAGGAATTCCACTCGCCAAAATGATGAAGGGCGAAAAGGAACGTCTGCTTCACCTTGAAGCGGAAATGCATCGCCGTGTGATTGGTCAGGATGAAGCCGTTGTGGCCGTCAGCGATGCCATCCGCCGGAACCGGGCAGGCCTCAGCGACCCGGATAAGCCGATCGGTTCGTTCATTTTCTGTGGCCCGACAGGCGTTGGCAAAACCGAACTTGCAAAGGCGCTGGCCGATGTGCTGTTCGACGACGAAAAAGCGATTACCAGGATTGACATGAGCGAATACCAGGAAAAGCATAGCGTTTCCAGGTTGGTCGGAGCGCCTCCAGGGTATGTCGGTTATGATGAAGGCGGCCAACTCACCGAGTCGGTGCGCAGGCGCCCCTACTCGATTGTACTGCTCGATGAAATTGAAAAAGCCCACCCCGATACGTTCAACATCCTGCTTCAAGTGTTGGATGATGGTCGACTCACCGACAACAAAGGTCGGACGGCAAATTTCAAAAACACCATCATCATCATGACCTCCAACCTAGCCAGCGACCGGATCATGGAAGCTTTTGAGGATTATACCGAACTTCCTGAAAAACGGAAACATGAGGTCTTTGAAACTGCCAAATCAGAAGTGATGGATGCGTTAAAAATGAACCTGAGGCCGGAATTTCTCAACAGGATCGACGAAG
>JAEUUR010000339.1 GCA_016787465.1 Saprospiraceae bacterium
AGGCAGGCAGGCCGTTTATACGGAGGCAAGCAGCTTCCCAACTGTTGCAGAAGGTCTGGAAAGCGTTGGTTGCTAAAACGTGCGTTCCACCATACTACCAGATCGTTTTTTTTCACGGGTGGCAGGGATGACAGATGCAACCCGCCAAGATCGGTGGCCATATCATCCAGCAAATCAAGCAGGTATTGACATTCTTGTTTGCGTTCGCCATGTGCATTGGGGATATGAAATATGAAGCAAAGTACAAGTCGCTGCTGCTCTTTTGGTATCTTGGACAGTTCGTTGAGGATGTGCTTTATATGTTGGTTTGCCTTGTACTGTAGCCAATCACTTTCCGATATCTGGAACGCAAGCAAGCTGCGGGTTCCATCCGCCAGGGGCAGGTAATTGGCCGGGCGCTCTACGAAATCTTCAAAAGACACCGACTGGTGAAGTATCTTGTTTTGCATCAATTCCCAGAATTTGCCGAATGTTTGCTCAGGCTTTTTTTCTAAAGGGAGGTCAAGGACGGCCAATTCATCTTTTTGTTGATCGGTTTCGGGGTGAAAGAAAAGCGGAATATCTTCATCAAACCAATACGCCAAACGCTTGGCCAAACTGGTGGGGTTTTGCGTTTCACAGCCGGAAACGAGATATAGCAAATGACCGGCTTGTGTACGTTGCTTGTCAAAATGCTTCTCCATTTTTGGGTAGTGATCCCAGCGGTCACAATTGACGGTATCCGAAAGGCTCACTTTTTTTACAGGTGGACAGGTTTTGAAAAACGGCATCCATGGGGCATCGGCATTTTGTAAATCGGAGACGGGCGGGAAATTGGAAATAGGCGATAAGGCTACCGTTGATTTTTCCCGGCGGATGCTTTCGACGAGTTCGCGAAGACGCCCCGCTACTTGTTCGAAGGCATGATCGGTGTCGTGCCAGTGTTCGCCGGTAATAGGTTCGAGGCGCTGGGTGCCCGGTATTTTGGGCAACATTTCAAGGCTTTCATACGGCGTTCCCTTGTGATCAAACGGGCGTAGTTTTATGGGTACTACATGGCATTCCCTACGTTTGCCCCGCTCAATGGCTTCCTTCATTTCGATTTCCCGGATGTATCGGGAAGCATTGAAATCGGAGGAAACCAATAGCAGGACTATGTCGGCATTGCGCAGGTTGGCTTTGATTTCATCATCCCAAGGATCGCCGGGCAACAGGTGAGAGTCGTCCCAAATTTTGATCAGGGGCGGCTCATTGTATTGCAGCGGCGATAAATGTTTGATTAGCTTATTGAGCAATGAGTGATCGTCATCATTGTGCGAATAAGAAATAAAAACATGGAGGAGTTGATGGCTCATAGTCCTGCAAAATGCCGAGATGAATGAATTGGGGCTAAAGTTAAACGCAATGGAGCAAATGGGCAAGCGTTCATCAAATTATTGCCCGTCAAGTGAGGAGCTAACCGGAAGTCAGCGCCTCAGCCTCCCACGCAGCGAGCGGTGCGCAGGGTGTCATCCGGCGCGAGCAGTCCGCACCTTTGCGAAGCCTGCAAAAAGGATTCGTAAACGTACCACACTGGTTATCCATATCATTTTTTCGGGCTTAGTGAAGGGGTGATGATCTACAAATCACCCCTTCACTACACATGTACGGCCCA
>JAEUUR010000189.1 GCA_016787465.1 Saprospiraceae bacterium
TCGGCTAGAATGCCGCCCTGGCACGGTCCCGAGTACTCGGGACGGGTTCGAGTCCCGTCCAGTCCGCAAGAGGCTTTCCGAAAGGAAAGCCTTTTTTGTTTCTTCTCTTGGAAAGCCACCAATCGTGTTCAGTCGGCTAGAATGCCGCCCTGGCACGGTCCCGAGTACTCGGGACGGGTTCGAGTCCCGTCCAGTCCGCAAGAGGCTTTCCGAAAGGAAAGCCTTTTTTGTTTTATTCAACACGCTTCACCTATGTTCTTCACTTACATTCTTCAGAGCCAATCTGACGGCTCCTTTTATGTCGGCTACACTTCAAACCTTGAGCAACGGCTAAATCAACATAATCAAGGGTTGAGTAGGTACACAAAAGGCAAAACCCCTTGGGTTATTGCTTATTGCGAATCTTTTGAAACCAAATCCGAGGCTATCAAAAGAGAGATTTTTCTTAAAAATCAGCGCAACAAAGATTTTTTCTTGAGCCTTATAACGGGTAGTTCTGTCGGTTAGAAATCCCCACCCCAAATTCCACCTCCACTCCAAATTTTTCCTCAATTTTACGGCCAAAAGTGCCCGATGAAAAAGCTGGACGACCAACTCCAGGCAGCCATCTCGCGGATGCCTGTGGCTGAAAAGGACAAATTGTTGCTGCGCCTGGTAGCCAAAGATGAAAAACTGGTCAGAAGGCTGGTTTTTGAACTTTTGGAGGGCAGCGAAACCACCGACAGTCGCGCTTCCGAGCTGAGGAATTCGATATCTGACTACCTGACTAAAGCCGCCACTGACTACCAGACGCCCGGATACCTGCTCCTGGATTTACGCCATTGGAGTGGCCGCATCACCGAACACGTAGACGCCACCAAAGACAAACCCGGCGACGTCATCCTCAACTTTTTTATGCTTGCCACGGCCTTTCGTACGCACCGCGACATGTTGCTGAAGTTTCCGCCGCGCAGGAGCGATACCCTGGCGCCTTATGTAGTTCGAAAAGTAACAAGCTTGCTAAAAAAAGCGGAAAAACTCCACGAAGATTATTTCATGGATTTCCGCAAAGATGCCCAGGACACGTTGGATTTTATCTGGGAATTCAAACCTATGGCGGATTTGGCACAGGCGGCTAATTTGCCGAAAAACATGTCTTGAAAAGTTTTTGATAGAACACTTGGAAAACCTACCCAAACTCAACTGAGAAACTCCCTGAAGTTCTCCGGTGTGATGGTTTCCAAGGTACGGGGCGAATAGGCTTCTTTAAATGCTTCCGGAAATTTAGATTTTGCCTTGGCGCTCCATTTAAATTGCCAAGCATTGAACTCCCCGTCTCTTTCTTCTACATAATCAATTTCCTGTTGTGTTTTGGTTCGCCAGAAATAGGCCTTCCCGTGCAAACCGGCATATGCTCGATGTTTCAAACGCTCGCTGACCAGGAAATTTTCCCAAAGCGCGCCAATATCTGACCTTAAGGCCAGCGAACTAAAATTTTCCAATACGGCATTCCGAATGCCATTGTCGTAAAAATAGACCTTTCTGTTGCTGTTAATTTCATTTCTCAGGTTCCTGCTCAAAGGCATCAACCGGAAAACGATATAGGATTTTTCCAACAGATCCAGGTAGTTGGAAACGGTATTTTTATCTACTCCCAATAATTGAGAAAGTTCATTGTAAGAAACTTCTGAGCCTAATTGTAAAGCCAGCGCTTGTAATAACTGCCATAAAATTTCAGGTTTACGAACACCCTGAAATTCAAAAACATCTTTGTACAAGTAACTACCTGAAAGTGCTAGTAAGGCTTCTCGTTCCTCACCTAATCGGTTAATCACTTCCGGATACATCCCATAAATAAGTCGGGTTTCCAATTGCTCAAACGCGCCAATCGCCGATTGCGCTTCCTCAAGCTCAGCCCAACTGATTGGGTATAAACTGTACTCCCATTTGCGACCGGTAAGCGGTTCGTTAATTTCATTGGCAAGTTCAAATGCGGAAGACCCTGTTGCTACTACTTGCACTTCCGGCATTTCATCGGTAAACAACTTCAATGTCAGGCCGATATTTTTTATCCTTTGTGCTTCATCTATCACCACCAGCTTGGCAGCACCCGTTAATTGTTTCAATGTACTCAAGGACGCATTACTCAATTGTCGGCGTACTTCCGGGCGGTCAGCATTGAGCCAAATGGCGTCATTTTGCCATTCATCGACGAGTTTGCGAACCAATGAGGTTTTTCCGGTTTGCCTGGCTCCCATCAAAATCAATGCCTTACCCTGGAAAAGTTTAGAGCGCAATTTTGGCAATATTGTTCGGGGAATTTGGTTCATTTTTTCAATTTTCGTGATTGTATTCACCAAAAGTACATACTTTTGGTGAATACAATCACGAAAATGATTGTTTTAAACTTTTTCCACCTGTTCCCAAGCCCCCGCCAAATCCTTTTCCCCAATCATCGATTGCCATTTTTTGCCGGGGTTTTCCTGTATTTTTTTGAGCAGCGCCAGTTGCCGGGGCGACAACCATTCGTCGGGGCTACCGCCTTTGCCAATCCAGCTGTTGATGCGGCACGCTTGCAGGGTCGTCATCGGGACGAATCGGTAGGGCGTTTGTGAGAGGTAGTATTTCGGCTGGCTGTCGGTACGGAAACCCTCGTTGCGCGCGCACGCGCTCACGCCTTTGGGTTTCGACATGGCTTCCAGTTCGCTTTTTTTGATGGAGACCGGATCGTACCACACACGCACCACCTCCTTTCCATCCTGATAACCCGGCTCGGTTTCCACCACGCCGGGGATACTCCCGAAGGCGCCCTCGCCGCTCCAGAAGCAATACATGGAAAAAGTGGCCAGTTCAAGGCCCGCCTCGCGCGCCGATAGTTCGGCTTCCAGCAGATTCATGTACACCGGCACCGGCGCTCCGGTCTGTTCCAGGGCGCGGCGCATACCGTTCACCAGTTGGAAGGGGGAATTGAAATTGGGCATGCGCAGCACTACATCCTGGTAATCGGCCCGCACAATCCGCACCACGGGGTTGTTCCAGGCAGGCTCCTGAAAACGTTTTAAGGCATCGGCATCCTTGCCGCCTTTGTTGTTGTAAATGCACACCGGAACAAAATACGTTTCAATCGCTTCCACGATCAGTGGGTGCGACAAGGTTGAATTGCCGTAGCGGGTGCAATTCGAGCAGCCGGGCACTTCCTGGAAGAGAATGAGAATCGGCTTTCCGGAGCGTTTGGCCTCCGCTTGACCGGCATCGAGGTCGCGCAGCCAATGTACCTTGCCCAGTTCCACAGGGTTGTTGTCGGGCGTTGTGACCGATGATGGCAGGGCAATGGGGCCAGCCAGTTCCGGGTTGTTTTTGGGTTTCATAAAAACGAAGGTTGCCAACAAGGCAGCGGCAGAAAGAATTATTTTTAGCATCATCAATTTTTAACTTGTAAAAGCGGCTCAAGATAAATACCGACATCTGGGGTTGAATGCATTCGCAGATGGATTCATTTGAATTTGTCGTGTGCTTGACGATGAAAACACTTCACACCACCTGACAGGAACATGAAATTTCAACAAGCATCGAACAATTTCAGGTTTTATACATTCTTAGTGAAGACAAAACATTTAAACCATGGAGTGGATTACAAATCCTGATTTACTGATCGCCTTTTTTACCCTGACGTTTCTTGAGATCGTATTGGGTATCGATAACATCATTTTTATTTCCATCCTCACCGGCCGTTTGCCGGCCGGGCAGCAAGCCAAAGCCCGCCGGGTGGGCATTGGGCTTGCCATGTTCATGCGTATCGGGCTGGTTTTTTCTATATCCTGGCTGATGCGGCTGACAGCGCCGTTGCTTACCGTTGCCCATGTTGAATTGAGCGGCCGCGACCTTATTTTGCTGCTCGGCGGTTTGTTTTTGCTGTATAAAAGCGTGAAAGAAATCCACAACAAAGTGGAAGAAGCCGGAGAAAACGAGCTTGATCAAAAACGCAAGATCAGCTACGCATCGGTGATCACTCAAATCCTGGTGGTGGATCTGGTTTTTTCGCTCGACTCGGTGATTACTGCCGTAGGCATGGTGGAAGATATCAGCGTCATGATTGCCGCCATTGTGGTATCGGTTGCAGTGATGATGCTATCGGCTACACCTATTTCGAATTTCGTGCAAAAACATCCGGCCGTAAAAATATTGGCTCTGGCATTTTTGATCCTGATCGGGGTGTCGCTGATCGGAGAAGCGCTCGATTTCCATATCCCCAAAGGGTATATCTATTTCGCGAGGGCCTTCTCGGTAGCAGTGGAAGCTATCAACATCCAGATCAGCAGCAGATCAAAAAAGTAGTCCCGGTATTAGTGGCATACAACCAAGGCAAGCTGAATTGCGTCTTTTGAATTATCAACACAGTATTCAAACAGATGAAAAAACTACTCCTTGCCTTCTTCTTTATTTGCAGCTTTTTCAAGCAGAACTTCGCCCAAACGACCTTCGCTCCCGTCGGCGCAGAATGGTATTATCGGTACATTCATTTTTGGGCTGATATCGATTCCTATGCACGCGCTACATGCGTAGCTGATACGATCGTTTCAGGTAAATCCTGCAAAAAGATTTGCCTGAAACGAAATTTGTACGACGTACCGACATATCCTGAGTGTGATGAGACCTTATTCTTCCACCAGTCA
>JAEUUR010000172.1 GCA_016787465.1 Saprospiraceae bacterium
AAATAGCTAACCAAACAATCGGCGCTTCCAAACCAAATGAAAATATTGAATGGTGGATAACAGATGTGCACGGAAAGGTCGTGCATGATGGAGCTGTAACCGATATGGCTGTACTGACTGATGAAATTTGGATGGAAAGAACCGCTCCCGGTTTGTATTTGCTTTGGATCAAAGGGAACAGCAGGCTGCAAGTGGAGCAATTCGCTGTTATTCGGTGAGGTCATCCTGTTGCCCGTCTTTAAATGGGCGCCTGGGAAGCCATTTTTCTACCGGTTTTAAATAATCCAGCAACGTGCCGGCAAACCTGTTGGCGATAGGGTTTTGATGTCGCAGATAGCACCAAAGGTCATGGGCAGTAGCTCCAACTGAACTTTTTATTTCAAGCGCCGTCCTGGCGAAAACAATCCTTTCGCATTTTCCGGCTAGTCCATGATTTACAATATCGTATAAAATGTTGAGGTATAATTGATAATCATGGTTCAGCGATTTTTCATACCCTAAAAAGTGCGCTTCCAGTTCATGGTGGTTTCGAATCGTTGAATAGAATGCGACTAAAAGACCATTATGAAAATATCCATACATCGAAAAATTATCGCCTAAGCGCTCTTTTAAGCCAAGCAAATAGGTCTCGTTAAGGTCAACCATATTAAACCCTGCATTTTTTGCAATTTCGCGATAGAGCCGGTAAATAGTTGGGAGTTCTTGCCGGATGTCGTGGGCTGAAAGTTCACGTTTTTCTATACCATCCAATTTTTTGAAAGCCCGTTTTGCGCGTGTTCTGTATTTGGTCGACATGGCGCCCAGATACGCATCAAAATTATTAAAGGGCAATTCCAATACCATATTTGGCTGGATATCAAATTCAGTAAAACCGTTTTTGACCAAAAATTCTCCTTGACTTCGGCGTTCAGGTGCAACGTCTTTTACAAGAATGACCGGCATTTTTACACCTTCCCTGCTCATCAATTCCACCACCTCATCCAGCGCATTTTCCAACAACGTAATGGCAGTTAAAGCGTCAACCTTTTCCGGGGAAAAATAATAGCCATGCTCACCGGTGAGGAGCATATTTCCACAAATCAAAATGTCGGCAGCGGCCTTGCCGGCAATCCATTTTTTAAACCATAAGGCCAGTCCATTAAAAAAACATGGGTCTTTTTGAGGCTCATTTCCAAGGTCGGCTATATTTTCGTCACCCTTGAAATATTTGATTTGACACAAAGCAACACCGGCCGGATCGTTTCCACGGTAAAAAACCAAATACCCAAACCGCATTCCAACAGGGGGATACGATTCGACAATACTCAAATAGGCACTTTGCAAAAAAAGATCATCCGATGGGGCCGCTAAATCCCAGTCGGCTGCAGCTTCCTGCATACTGCGGAAAAACTTGTAAGTGACGGGGCTGGAGTTGGACGTTTGAGTCACTGAATGCGGGTGTAGTGTAGTTAAGGCGCTCATATATTTTCAGCACCAAATGAACGTTTTTTCGCCCAATTAGTTTTTAAGATTCTACCAAAAGCCATTTTTTGACTTCCTCTATCGCTGATTTTTCGTCCGACCATCCCATGACAGTCATGGTGCCAAGTCCGTCGTAGTACATAAAAAACAATTCTAAAATATGGCGAATCGCGCTGTAATCTCTTTGGAATTCAAGCCAGGATGTCGCAGTGATAATTCTTTTTTCCGGGTCAACTGGTATCGCCAAAACTTTATGATCAAGTTCGCCCAAATCTTTCAGTTTTAGTAGCCCGATAGGCTGCACCTCTATTACCGAACCGGTTGGAACATGTTCGGCAAGCAGTAGCACATCCAGCGGATCACCGTCACCTTCCCGGGCTTTATCCATGCGCGTAGAAGGTATAAAGCCATAATTTACCGGATAAGACATAAAATCAACTTTCCGAACCTTACCATCGCGCATATCCGGTTGAAACTGCAGCAGTTGTTTGTTGTATTCGAATTTGGTATTTGTACCTGCCGGAATTTCAACTACCGCCTGCAAGTGGCCATTTGAAGAAAATGCTGGTAAAGCAAGGTGATTCATTGTTTTTAAATTTCTTTTTCAATCAGGTAATGGTTCCTGATGGCAGAGTTTCGGTTAATCATTTCAGCAACAAAACCTGTTAGAAACAATTGAGTACCTACAATCAGGGCTAGTATTCCAAAATAGAACAAAGGGCGATCTGCAATGCCGTATTCTTTAAAAATTGTTTTAGCAATAGTTAAATAAACCAGGATTCCCAAACCGGCTAAAAACGAAAAGAAGCCAAGTGTTCCAAAAAAGTGCATGGGGCGTTTGCCAAATTTACCAACAAAGGAAATACTGATCAAATCAAGTGGCCCATTGATGAAACGTTCCAAACCGCCGAATTTGGTGCTGCCGTACTTTCTTGCGCGGTGTTCCACTACCTTTTCGCCAATTTTATTAAACCCTGCCCATTTGGCAATCACGGGAATGTAACGGTGCATTTCCCCGTATACTTCAATCGCTTTTACCACCTCATTCCGGTAAGCTTTTAATCCGCAGTTAAAATCGTGCAGATGGATGCCGCTCATATAACGTGTTACTGCATTAAATAACTTGGTTGGAATGGTTTTACTCGGCGGATCGTGG
>JAEUUR010000420.1 GCA_016787465.1 Saprospiraceae bacterium
TCGAACCTGTGCCGGAAGGTCAGCATTGGCTGATTGCCTTTGGCTACGACAGCCTGCATTTCCCTCATTTTGTATACGGAAGTTTAAAAGCCGACATTTCCCTGGCATTCAAGCCAGTTTTGGACACGACTTTTTATGTGTCGGAATAAATCGCTCAACGAAAAAATTTGATCGTTTGCTCCGGGTCAAAGATTTTCGGGCGTGCGTTGGCATCATGCCCAATTTCGTAACACAGACGGAAAAGTGTATCGCCACTGAATTCGATGATTCCAAAAAGCGTTTTGCCCAAAAACGGCCCGCTGTTAAAATCATGTAGCGTAATAGCCGGAGGTTTGACGCTGCAATCCAACTCGAAGACACAATGCACGGTGTCTATCATTTGTCCAAAACGATTGAGCCACAAGGCTTTACCCCCTTTTTGAAAGACAAACTCATGGCCGTCGCCATCGCGCCATTCACCCTCCAAATCACGACAACCGGCTGTGTTATCGCAGGCCGCTAACAAGGATGAAAACAATAAAAAAATCAACAGTCCTGTAAAAAAATCCCGCATAATCCTGCTTTAGTTGGTTTGAAAACACTGAGGCTGTCTAAAGACAAGTTTTCACACCAAAAGTCGCTCGAATTTTAACATTTTTTAACTATCTGAGGAATTTTCGTTCGAACACACTTTCGTTACCGCGATCATCGGTAACTTTTAAGGAGAGCAGGTGTTCGCCGGCGCCAATGTGTTCATCAAATTCATAGGTAAGCCGGGCGCGTTTTTTATCGTATTCAAAAAGAACCCATTTGCCATCGATCGTGCCGCGATAACGCATGCCGTTTGCTGTGCCGCTCACTGCAAAATTATCGCTGATTTTGAAGGAAAGATTCGACTTTTTGCGCATATCAGGTGAAAAGACAACCGGCTTAATGCTTGGCGGAACGGTATCAACCATGACACAATAATCACCGAAACTTCGCACCCTGGTTTTCAAAAACTCCCCTTGCCAGGCGCCGCCGCAATTGTCGGGTTTCCCGTCGTCGCAATTGGCAATCACTGCTTTGTTGCGCAGGTGAGCAGGTATATTGTTGGGGCGGATACTCAGATCGAAATATTTATGCACTGGCGTACGGTTGTTGTGCAAGTGGTGTGTGATGGAAAATGCGTCGCCGTTTTGATCAGTGGATGTGCTGTATTGAAAACCCAGCGTTTCATATACCGAGCCTTTTTCCATGGCCATGGAGAAGCCGTCCAGATCGATCCTGGTGTCGGCATCGTAAGGAATTTGAAACTGATATGGTGCGCTGATGAATGTTTCCATCGCGTTTTCATCCCGCAACACCCAAAATATCAGTGAAAAAGAGTTGCCTGCAGCATCCGCGATTTTGATTTGAATTTTCACCGGTTTGTCTTTGTACAATTGAATCGCGCCCATGGAAGGGGTCGGGGTATAATTGCTCAGGTTGTCGCCTGGCATTACAAAGCAACGGTGAAACCAGGCGCCATACCTTCTTTTAGTGGCGTAATCGATGTGCGCATTTAAATAACGGGTTTCGTCAAAATCAAAAGCTTCGGCGCGCCATTCAAAGGCGGGTTGGTCGTCGGCCAATAGTGCAACTGAATAAACGCCGTTGTCGTTTCTGCGTCCGTTCGACTTGTCGTATGTTTTCACGCCAAATCCGACCCGCCAGCCGCCAACCATCACGGTATCGCTTTCAAGGCCAATATGCCCTGTTTTATCTTTTAACAAGGGGAAAGCTTTGCTTCCCAGTACTTCCCGTTTGTCGTTCAGGAAGTAAATTTTCATATCGCGCAATTCTGGAGCGATGTTATCCGCCACCGGGATATTGAACAATAAAGGGTTGATTGTTTTCCCGGCGGGGTTTCTGATTTCAAAATGCAGGTGCGGCCCGCCAGAGCTGCCGGTATTCCCCAATTTGGCTATTTCCTGCCCTTTTTTAACTTTGAACATCGAATTGGGTGGGTTCAACTCCACTTCGAAACTTTCCGTTCGGTACTGGTTTTCCTTTACATACTTTTGAATATCAGAAGCAAAACGATCCAGGTGCGCATAAACAGTGGTGTATCCGTTCGGGTGTTTAACATATAACACATTGCCGTAACCGGTGGCACTTACTTTGATTCGGTCGACAAAACCTTCAGCGGCTGCAAACACTGGATTGCCCGTATAGCCATCGATATCAATACCTGCATGGAAATGATCGGGACGAAGCTCTCCACAGGTACCGGTGAGCCTGACCGGGCCGGTCACCGGCGGCATGAAATAATCTTTTGGATATGGCTCCGGATCAATGCTTTGCGTTGAAACTGGCACCGGCGCAGCTTGATTGCGATCGTAAAACGACCACAGCAGGGGCAAAACGCCAAAAATAAATATAGCAAAGCGCCAACGGGATTTCATGTTGGCAAATTTACGGTTTTGTGGTGAAAAAGAGCGATCCTTGACTTGTTAAAGCCATCGAAAAATTCGCTCCACCAAATCTTGAAAATCAGGTAAATCAATCAGTGAAATCCATTTATCCCATTAATCCGCGATTAAAGTTTGCCTTTCACTTCGTTCACTATATACGATTCAACGATGTCGCCAACTTTCAAATCGTTGAAGTTTTTGATCGTTAAGCCGCATTCAAGGCCGGTTTTAACCTCCTTCGCATCTTCCTTAAACCTTTTAAGCGACGCGAGTTCGGCATTCTGACCTGCATTGGCCGGGTACACAACGATACCATCGCGAATAACACGGATATAGTGATTTCTGCTGATTTTGCCTTCCTGTACGATACAACCCGCCACGGTACCCACCTTGGAAATCTTGTATACTTCCCGGATTTCGACCTGGCCCATGATCTCTTCTTCTTTGACAGGCTCCAACATGCCCTCCATGGCCGATTTGATCTCTTCAATCGCCTCGTAGATAATGGAGTACAGTTTGATTTCCACGCCTTCTTTCTCTGCGAGTTTACGCGCAGTGATAGATGGACGCACCTGGAAGCCCACGATAATCGCATCGGAAGCCGAAGCAAGCATGACGTCGGAATCGACGATTTGGCCAACAGCTTTGTGGATAACGGAAACCTGAATGTTTTCCAAAGACAATTTGATCAACGAATCGCTGAGCGCTTCCACGGAACCGTCCACGTCGCCCTTAACAATGATCTTAAGTTCCTTAAAGTTACCGAGTGCCAAGCGGCGACCGATTTCTTCAAGAGAGATACGTTTGGTTGCGCGGGTAGCTTGTTCGCGTATGATCTGGGCGCGTTTGTTGGCAATTTCCTTGGCTTCGCTTTCGGAATTCGCTACTTTAATTTTTTCACCCGCTTGCGGCGCGCCCGGCAAGCCGAGAATCACGACCGGTTGTGCTGGCCCTGCGCTGGTGGTTTTTTTACCGCGTTCGTTAAAGAGCGCCTTGACACGACCGGAGAATTCTCCGGCAATCATTGGGTCGCCAACACGAATGGTTCCATTTTCAATCAGCACTTTGGACACGTAACCCAAACCTTTTTCCAACGATGCTTCCAGCAGGGTGCCTACGGCGCGGCGTTTGGGATTGGCTTTCAGTTCGAGCAGTTCAGCCTCAAGCAGTACTTTTTCGAGCAATTTGTCGATGTTGGTACCTTTTTTGGCCGAGATGTCCTGACTTTGGTATTTACCGCCCCATTCTTCCACGAGGAAGTTCATTTGGGCAAGTTCATTTTTGATACGTTCCGGATCAGCGCCGGCTTTATCGATTTTGTTAATCGCGAACACAATGGGAACACCGGCTGCCTGAGCGTGGCTGATAGCCTCGCGCGTTTGGGGCATGATGCTGTCGTCGGCAGCAATTACGATAATGGCGATGTCGGTCACCTTGGCGCCACGTGCACGCATGGCTGTGAACGCTTCGTGACCCGGTGTATCGAGGAACGTAATTTTGCCGCCACTGTCGCCCACCGGCACTTCATAAGCACCGATGTGCTGGGTAATACCGCCGGCCTCACCTTGCGCTACATTTGCTTCACGGATATGGTCGAGTAACGATGTTTTACCGTGGTCGACGTGACCCATGACGGTAACGATTGGTTGGCGTGGGAGTAGGTCTTTCGGATCGTCGATTTCTTCTTCTTCCACCTCCACTTGTTCTTCTGCAGAGATGAATTTCACTTCATAACCGAATTCGTTTGCCACCAATTCAATAATCTCAGCATCAAGGCGCTGGTTGATGGAAACGAATACACCGAGCGACATGCAGGCTTTGATGACATCGGCAGGGCGGATATTCATCAAAGATGCGAGGTCGGATACGGAGATAAATTCAGTTACCTGGAGCAGTTTTTCGTTTTCATTGCGCTCCATTTCCGCCAATTCTGCGCGTTCACGCATTTCATCGCGTTTGTCGCGGCGGATTCGCTGTCTTTTACGGTTGGCGCCGGCGCCGAGCCGGGCCATGGTTTGGCGGATTTGGTTTTCAATATCTTTTTGAGAAACCTCTTTAGCGCCGTCGACACGTCCTTTTCCTTTTTTATCGCCCTGGTTATTACTCATCGACTGCTGAAGGGATTCGGCAGTGATGGGTTGTTGAACTTTACGGCGTTTGCGTTTACGGCGATCATTGCTGTCGTCGGAAGCGGTGCCTTGTGGGCGTGGTTGTCCGCCGCCGCCTTGTGGGTTTTGTCCGCCACCTTGCGGGTTTCGGTTGCCCTGGTTACCGCCGCCGCGTTGATCGTTTGGACGATTGCCTCCACGGTCGTCGCGTCGGCCCTGATTGCCGCCGCCACGGTTGCCGCCTTCATTGGTTGGCTGAGGTTTTTCCAGGTTGATTTTGCCCAGAATTTTCAAGCCGCGCAGGGTAGGTGCATCGGCGCGAATTACCTCATCGGCAACAGGCTCGTCGGGCGTTGGCACTGGTGGAGCAACTTCAGCCGGTGGGGGCGTTACTTTTTCCGGCGCTTTGCTTTCTTGTGGCGGCTCAGCTACTTTTTGTTCCACAACAACCGGCTGAGGTTCTTCTTTTGGCGCAATCGGTTGTACCGGTTCCTCTACTACTGGAGGCGCCGGTGGAGGTGTTGGTTTAGTTGGCTCCAGGTCAATTTTTCCGACTACCCGAAGTGCCGGGCGTTCACGTTGAACAACAACGGGCTCTTCCTTTTCCTGAGGAGTTGGAGTTGGTGTCGGTGTCGGTGTCGGTGCTGGAGTTGGTACCGGTTGCGGTTCTTCCTTCGCCACAGGTTCGCGCGGAGGCAACAAGGAAGGGCGTGGGGAGGAAGGAGGTTGGGGGGAGGCAGGCACATTACTTGCGCCGGCAACCGGTTCTTTTTTAAGCACCGGCCGAGCTAGCTTATCCGCCTCTTGTTTGATAGCAAGGTCTTTCTGAAACTCCTTCTGGAGTACCAGCAGCATCTCATCGCTGATATCGGCGGTTGGTTTTTCTTCCACGCCAGTGAAACCCTTGTTATGAAGGGTTTCTACGATGGTGTGCAAACCAACGTTAAATTCCTTTGCTACCTTAATTAATTTTATTGCCATGCAGTATTTTTTCCTGCTTTAAAAAAAGTTGATTCTTCGCGCGTTAGCGGGACAACGCTTGTTTCTCCGCTGTAAATGAATCTTTTAGAAAGCTAAAGTTTTTTACTGTTTCAAAATCCGGGGCAAAAGTACATAAAAAAATCAGATGACATTTTGCCCTTTTCTTATTGTTTTTCTTCGTCAAACTCTTCAGACAAAATCCGGTGAACATCCTGGATGGTTTCTTCTTCCAAATCGGTACGGCGCACGAGTTCGTCAATACTTAGTTCAAGTACCTGGCGAGCGGTGTCGCAGCCGATGTTTTTGAGGGCTTCGATCACCCACGGCTCGATAGCGTCGCTGAATTCATCCAAATCTACGTCGTCTACTTCGTACTCTGCCTGATTGCGGTAAACATCAATTTCAAATCCGGTAAGACGCGTAGCCAGCTTGATGTTGCTACCCGATTTACCGATTGCCAGGCTTACCTGGTCGGCATCGAGATAGACTGCAGCGCGTTTGCGATCCTGATCAATCTCAATTGACGTGATTTTTGCGGGCGTCAGGCTTCGTTGAATAAACAGCGACAGGTTGGTTGTGTAATTGATGATGTCAATATTTTCATTGCGCAACTCCCTTACGATGCCGTGAATACGGCTTCCTTTCATACCTACACATGCACCAACGGGGTCGATTCGTTCGTCGTGGCTTTCAACGGCCACTTTGGCTCTTTCACCGGGCAAACGAACAATGTTTTTAATTTCGATTACGCCATCTTCAATTTCCGGCACTTCACCTTCCAGCAACTTAGCCAGGAAATTGGGGTCTGTGCGGCTTACCATAATATAAGGTGCATTGTTGCGCATTTCCACCTTATTGATAATCCCCTTCACGACGTCGCCTTTGCGGTAATAATCGCCTCTGATCATTTCAGTGCGCGGCAATACCAATTCATTAGCTGTTGCATCGTCGAGTACCAAAATTTCGCGTTTCATGACCTGGCTTACTTCGCCGGTGATTACTTCGCCCACGCGTTCTGAATATTTGCGATAAATTTCGTCTTTTTCCAACTCCATGATCCTGGAAACCAGGGTTTGGCGGGCAGCCATGATCGCGCGGCGGCCAAAGTCTTCGATGGAAAGTTGTTCATAACACTCATCGCCGACATCGACGCTCTCATCGATGGTGTGGGCTTCTGATATACTTACCTGTGCCAGTTCGTTCGTAACCTCACCGTCGGTTACCACTTCCCGCACGCGCCAGATCTCCAAGTCGCCTGTGTTTGTATTGACAATGACGTCGAAGTTTTCGTCGGTTCCGTATTTCTTTTTAATCAATGTGCGGAATACGTCTTCCAAAACGCGCACCATGGTAGGGCGGTCTATGTTTTTTCCGGTTTTAAACTCGGAGAATACATCTACTAAATTGACCATTCTAAATATGGTTTGTGTTAAATGAAATATGAGAGGATCGTTGCCGGGTTAAAAATCCAGTTTGACCACAGCTTTGATGATTTGTTCGTATAAAACAGGGGTTTCAACAACCACCTCTTTTTTCTTTTTGCCATCCCTTTCAATCACTGTATTGACCAACACCACCTGGGTATCGTCGGCTGAAAGCACTTTGCCACTGAGTGGCTGCTCCTGGTTCTGTACTGTCACGGAAAGGTTTCTTCCAATATTGTTTCTGTATTGTCTTGGAAATTTGAGCGGCCTGCCTATACCCGGGCTGCTTACTTCCAACACATAACTTTCACCGAGCCAACCGTTTTCGTCCAGGTAGCTTTCCAAATAACGGCTGATTTTTTGACACTTTTCAAAGGTGAAACCGCTATCGCTGTCGATAAATACTCCAAGTTTTTTGGTTGGAGAAAGTTCCAAATCAACAATGAAACAATCAGAAAACGTTTCATCTGTTATGAACTTTTCTTCCAAAAGTTGTGTGATCCTGGCTGTTATTTCCATGCTTTCTAAGGCGCCTATAAACGAAAGAGGGAACTTGTGGTTCCCTCTTTCGTTGACAGATTTTCACTTTATGCCGCAAAGATATAATACTTTTTCAACTTAGTTTAAAAAGTTTACAAAAAAAACAGGGCACTGACCAGAAACTGGTAGCACCCTGTATAACCCCAAAAAACCAAATGAAAACTTCTTATGTAAAACGCCGAAGCGAGTACGTGCTAAAGTTTGAAAAGAACTTACTTGATGTATTTTCTTAACAGCACAAAGATACGGCACATTTTATATTTTGCAATAGTAAAATTCAACCACCTTCCTGCAACTACCCCTTTTTTACGTCGATCAATTTTAAAAAAGCTTGTAATTCAACGATTTGCAGTATTTTTGTTCAGCATATATTTACAAATCATTAACAAATAGATTAACACATGACCGGGAACTTCCCTCATTTCCATTCCCATATCGTATTGTTGAAAGGAATCCTGTTTTTGGGCTGCTTATTCTTGGTTATTATAGGGTGTAAAGACGATAAACAGGCGCAGATTGCTCAAAAAGTGCAGGAAAGAGTAGAAGAATTCAAACAAAAGAAAAAAAATGAATGCCGCTTACGGTTAAGGGATCAGGCTGAAAAAATGGTGGACTCTATTTTACTGGCGGAAGCGAAACAAGCCCTTCAGGATTCATTATCCAAGTTACGTCCTTTCCGCCCCACACAACCACCGGAAGTCCTTCCTATTGATACCAGCCGGGTGGCACCTTTGTTTCGAAGCAGCACCGGAGGCAACTGAAACCGGCCCCTGTGCGCCATCACTGATTCATGCGGGTTGTCATTTTTCCGGTGCTGATTTTTATTTGTAATACTTCGCTTGCCCAGCAGGAACAGCGGTATTCAAACCTCCATACCCGTATGCTGGATGCCTTCATACCAGCTCAACTGCTTGATTCTTTGACCATTGCACCACCTATTATTTCCATCTTCGATGCCGACACAGGCGCCTCCATTGACCCCACGCTGTTTGTTTTATCCGACCTCTATATCCGCATCGACACTGCCAGGCTGCTTTCAACCTATCCTTTTTGCCGCCGTGTGCGCATTACTTATCGAACCTTGCCGTACCAACTTGGCGAACCGCTCGTCCGGCTCGACACGGCAAGTATTCGAAAACGCGTATTCCAAGACGCCATTGAATTCGATTACACCCCATATGAGCCCAATAAAAAACCCTGGGAAACATCAGGGGTTCGTTCCAGTGGCGCATACACGCGGGGTTTGTCGGTTGGTAACAGCCAAAACCTGGTATTCAACTCCAACCTCAACCTTCAACTCAACGGTAAACTAGGCAACGACCTTGAACTGGTTGCTGCATTGTCAGACAACAGTATCCCCATTCAACCCGATGGTAATACCCGCCAGCTCAAAGAGTTCGACAGGGTTTTTATCCAACTCAAGAGAAAAAACAGCACCCTGACTGCCGGCGATTACGACCTGATTCGGCCGAGCGGCTATTTCAGCAATTATTTTAAACGCTTGCAGGGCGCTATGGCCGAAACAAGCCAGCTATTTAAAAAGGATACGGCAAGCGTAAGGATTGCCGCTGCATTGTCGCGAGGGAAATTTGCGCGACAAACACTGCAAGGCCAGGAAGGTAATCAGGGGCCATACCGGCTTCAGGGCGCCGAAGGGGAGCGCTTCATCATTGTCATGGCAGGAACAGAAAAAGTTTTCATCGATGGGCAACTCATGCGCCGCGGCCTGGAAGATGACTACGTCATTGATTACAACCTCGGGGAGGTAATCTTTACACCGAGGCGAATGATCACCAAAGACAGCCGCATCATCATTGAGTTTGAATATGCCGTTCAAACCTATCAACGAAGCATCGCAGCCTTAAATACTGATTGGAAAATGCCGGCAGGAAGAGTCTATTTCAACCTCTACACCGAGCAGGACGGCAAAAATAACGGCGGCGCTCAAGCACTCTCCAACAACGAACGATTCCGGTTGGCGCAAACCGGCGACCAGTTATCCAATGCATTTGCTTCAGGTATAGACACCTTAAATGCTTTCGACCCCGGCCGAGTACTTTACCGGTTCATCGACACGGTAGTATGCGGACAAACAATCCCTGTTTTGAAATATAGTACCAATGCTGATTCGGCGCGATATGCAGCCCGTTTCACAGAGGTGCCGATGGGCCAGGGTAACTATGTTTTGCTTCAAACCGCAGCCAATGGTCGCGTTTTCCGCTGGTCGGCTCCCGACCCACTTACCTGCCTGCCAACCGGCAATTTTGAACCAGTCGTCAAATTAATCGCTCCCGAACTAAAACAATTATGGACGGCCGGAACGAACCTGAAGCCGTTGAAAAACGCCGACATGACCGCGGAGGTTTCACTGAGCAACCGCGACTTCAACCGATTTTCACCGTTAGGAGATAGCGACAATGCCGGATTTGCAGCTTTTTTTCAGTGGAAACAAAAAATTGAAATCAATTCGAATGCCGGTAAAAAAAGGTTGCAAGGCACGATGTTTTGCAATGTTGAAACGACTTCCCGCACCTTTCAAAGCCTCAACCCGTATCGGCCGGCCGAGTTCATCCGCGATTGGAACACCGACAACAGCCGCGATACAGTTGCAGAACAGATCGGCAGAGCGGGCGCGCAATTTCAATACCTCGACTGGTTAAAATTCCGCTATGAATTCGGTATGTTCAACCGAAACGCCGTGTATCAGGGCAACAGGCACTTTGCATCCATGGCCATGACTAAAAACGGATGGGAGTTGATCGCCGAAGGCAATACGTTACGCAGCGACGGATTAGTGGAAAGCACCCGATTTCAGCGACCGAAATTCGACTTTTCAAAAACGATTTTCACAACGGGCGGAAAAGGGAAACAAGCTTTTCTGAAAGCCGGCATTTATTTCGAACAAGAAAAAAACAGGCGAAGCAACCTCCCTGCCGATACACTCAACAAAACAAGCTTTTGGTATGACCTGACCAAATTTTATCTGCAAACGCCCGGCAATACCAATCCCTGGCAGTTCAGCGCCTGGATTTCCAGAAGAACAGACCGGGCGCCTCAGACCCGTGAATTCGATATCAGCACCCAGGCTGATGAATTCAGTATCAATGGTAACTGGGGCGATGCTGTTCGAAAAAAGAACCGCTCCCAAGTATTGACCTGGGTATTAAGCACACGCGACCTGAGGATAAAAAATGCAGCTTTAACCACTCAAAAAGCGCAAAACACTTATTTAGGAAAGATCGACTATACGCTCAGTGCACTCAAAAATGCACTCACCATCACTACTAACTACGAAATCGGCGCCGGTCAAAGCCCGAAACTGGAGTTTAATTATTTGCAGGTAAACCCCGGTGAAGGCACCTACACCTGGGTTGATAGAAACCGCGACAGTATTCTTACAGTAGATGAAATGGAAATCGCGGTATTTCAGGATCAGGCATCGTATGTGAGGCTCGCTGTTACGACACCTGAATATATACGTACGAATTACGTGATATTCAATCCGAGTTTACGGTTTGAACCAGGTTTGGCTTGGGCACGCGCAGAAAACCGGTGGTTGAGAAGCCTGAGTAAATTTTCGGTTCAAAGCAACGTACAAATCAACCGTAAAACCATTGCCGGCGCTGCACAGGTACAAGCGTGGAATCCGTTCCAGTTGTCGGGCCTGCCCGATACCGTATTGGTGACCCTGGCATCCGGGTTGCGGAATACTTTGTTCTGGAACCGGACCAACCCCAAATGGGCCGGCTCTATTTCTCAGGCCGACAACCGGAGTCGCCTGGCAGTCACCAGTGGCTTTGAATCGCGGAGTAGCCGTGAAATAAACTTGAGCGGCCGCTTCAATTTCAGTCCAAAATGGAGCATTGAAAGCCCCCTGGTCAGGGAGATCAAAGTATCTGATAATCAAAATTTCAACAACCGCGATTTTTACATTCG
Organism: Saprospiraceae bacterium; assembly: GCA_016787465.1. Taxonomy (GTDB): domain Bacteria; phylum Bacteroidota; class Bacteroidia; order Chitinophagales; family Saprospiraceae; genus M3007. Next base: position 11,404 of record JAEUUR010000420.1, read on the forward strand.
GAGTTATCACATCGGGCCAAAACTTTCGTGGTTGCCCAATAAAAGTTTTAGTCTGTCGGGAACCGTGAAGTGGGAAACCGCCCAAAACCAAACAGGAGAAAAGGAAACTGCGGAGCAGGCAAGTTGGGTGATGGAGTGTACCTGGAGCCCGGTGACCAAGCCGAATACCCAGGGATACAAACCCAGCACTTCCATGCGATTAAAAGGTGCTTTTACGAACATCGACTATCAGGGGCAGGCTAATACAGCCGTATCGTTTGCCATGTTGGATGGTTTACAAAACGGGAAAAACTTTGTTTGGAGTTTGAACCTCGACCGGCAGCTTTCTAAAACTGTTCAACTTTCATTGAATTACGAAGGCAGGAAAACCGGAGAGAACAAGATGATTCACGTGGGGAGGGCGCAGGTACGGGCATTGTTTTGAGTAAAAAAGGATCTGTGTTCGGTCTGCTTTCCGACCATTGCTTTTATTTGCATTACCCAAAGGTTTTTACCTTCGCCGGCATGTTTTTACAAGGTATCCTACTTGGCCTCTCTTTAAGTTTTTTAGTAGGCCCGCTACTTTTTGCCGTAGTGGAAGGCGGCATCATTTGGGGCATGCGGGCAGGAATAGCAGTGGCTGCCGGCATTTGGTTCAGCGATGTATTGTTCGTCGCTTTGATCCTTTGGAGTGTGGAAACCTTATCGGCCATCACCCAGGTGGATGGTTTTCGTTTTTGGGCAGGCATTTTTGGCGGATTGTTGCTTTTAGTTTTTGGCGCCGCCAGTTTTTTTTCAAAACCGAAGTTGCCGCCTCCGGGAGAAACATTTTCTGAAAAACCAGTCAAACCCAATTATATCAAACTTTGGCTGCGCGGTTTTCTGATTAACACCATCAATCCCGGTACGATTTTTTTCTGGCTGGGTATCGTGAGTGCTGTGGTGGCGCCGAACCATTGGTCGATGCCACAAAGCCTGACTTTTTTCAGCGGCATGCTGGCAACACTGGTCATTACAGATACACTGAAGGCATGGGGCGCCAAACGATTGCGCAAATTTCTCACGCCCAAACACATCCAAATCGTACAAAAATCTATCGGCTTGTTGTTAATGATTTTTGGAGCTGTGCTCGCTCTTAAAAGCGTGTGAATTTAACTTTAGACTTTCAGAACCGTGGTTATTCAATTCATCCTGTTTGGTAAAAGTCAGATACGTTTAACACATACCTATACTCCTGAGTTAAGATAATTATGGTCTTTAACCGACAATCTGTCGAATTTGACTTCCCAGTTGAAAAATAACGATTGATTTTTGCAAAAAAACAGTAAAATATGCGCATTTTTCTCTGTCTCATTGTTGCTTTTGGCTTTTTCCCATGGGATACTCATGCCCAGAAGGCGCCTGATTTCTGGCAACGAATTTCCAACAACGATATAACCATACCTGACGGGGCCTATCAAGCTCAGGAACCTTTGAAATTTAATGCTTTTTCTTTGGATTATGATGCGATGGTTGCTTTCCTGACAAATGCCCCGCGTGAGTTCACTGCGGAGGGCAGGAAAAATAAGTTTACCGTTCAAATTCCTACTGCCGGCGGGCGCAAAGAAACGTTTGCCATCGTTAAAACCAGGGTAATGGCTGCTGAACTGGAAGCCCAACACCCTGAAATAGGCACTTATTCAGGTGTTTCACTCGAAACCCCGGGCAAATTACTCCGCATCACCACAACACCAGGTTGGGGATTTCGCGGCGTGATTTATTTGCCCGACCACGGTATTGAATACGTCGAACCATTTGCCGAAAAGCAAAACAAATTTTACATGGCGTACGACCGCCTCGATTTGCCTCCCGTGGTACACCCTGGCCCTGCGCCAACCTGCAGCAATCCGGTTCATTCAACGGCTGCTCCGGAAATCAATCCGACACCCCGATACAGTCCCGGCGCACCCGACCCGGGCGCTAAATTGTTAGGCGATCCCATTAATTTGAAAGTATACAGGTTTGCCTGCGCTACTACCGGCGAGTTCTCCCAGGATGTGGGCGGCACCAAACCACTGGTATTTCAAAAAGTGACAGCAGTGGTTAACCAATTAAACGGTATTTACGAACGTGATATTCATACCCGTTTGGAATTGATTGCTCAAGAATTGGATATCCTATTCCTTGACCCAAATACCGACCCCTATTCGGGCAGTTTATTGAACAATTGGATGGATCAGAACCCGGATGCCATTGCCAGCGCTGGAATCACCCTCGATCAGTATGATATAGGCCATGTATTCGGCAAGTATGTGGCAGGCGGCGCAATTGGAATTGCAAACCTTGGGAGTTGTTGCTCAGACAACAAAGCACGTGGCGCCTCGGCAGATCAAGGCCCGGTTTATGGTGACTATTTTATTGGTGTCGTTTCACATGAAATGGGGCATCAGTGGAGCGCAAATCACACGTTCAATCAATGTGCCGATGATTCTCAATTTCACTACCCAACCGCTTGCGAGCCTGGAAGCGGCAACTCCATTATGTCATATCACGGAGCATGTGCAGAAAATAACAATAATACAGAGGGAAGCACTTATCTTTTTTACCACGCTTGTTCATTGACCGAAATATTGGGTTTTATTGCGGAAGAAGGCGGCTCCACTTGCGGAACCGATCTGCCTACATCCAATACCACACCAGAAGTATCCGTACCATATCCGTCCACGGTATACATTCCAATCAGTACGCCTTTTGAATTGACCGGTTCAGCTACCGACCTTGAAGACAGCAATCTGACCTATACCTGGGATCAAATTGATCTTGGACCTACTGTACCACTCGGAATGCCACAATTAACCGCTCCAATTTTTCGCTTTTATCCCCCCTCGGCATCACCAACACGTACTTTCCCACGAATGCCGTTGGTGGTAACGAATACGTATTCCAGGTCGGAAATACTGCCAACTTATGCGCGCGACATCACGTTTGTACTCACCGCCCGCGACAACCACAGCGGCGGTGGCGGCGTAGCCTGGGATACCGTTAAATTAAAATCAGTCGCTTCGGCAGGGCCTTTTTTGTTGACTTATCCCAATGATCAATCAATAGTTTGGCCAACAGGAAGTTTCCAAACCGTCACCTGGAATGTGGCCAATACCAATAAAGCACCGATTAATGCCGCTACGGTAAATATTAAACTCGTACGGGTTATTGCGCAAAACAACACCACTACAGAGGCTGTATTGGCTGAAAATGTGCCGAACAACGGCATCTATTGCGTTAAAGTACCTGATAATATTACCGGTGCCGACCTGCGTATCCGGATCGAAGCAGCAACCAATGTCTTTTTTGATTTGTCGGACGCCAATTTCAGCATACAACCGGCAAGTGCGCCATCAATTTCTATTTGTACTGAAAAATTGATCGACCTGCATTGCCAGCCTGCTGCGTACAGTGCAAGTATTGAAACCTCCGACAATGGAACAGCAACTGACCCTATCACACTTTCTGCTTCCGGCCTGCCAAACGGCGCAACAGCCACCTTCGAACCAAATCCGGTAACTCCGGGGCAGGCATCACTGATGACCATTTCCTTTGACGCGGGTACGGCAGAAGGCAATTATGATATTCAACTGCAAGCCGCTGCAGGCGCCTTGTCTACAGCGTCTACAGTGCGTATTAATGTGGTGGATAACGACTTCAGCGCGTTCGCACCGGTTTCGCCCGCAAACGGAGCTATTGGTGTAAACCCGCAACCGGCGTTGAAATGGAATAAGGTTTCCAATGGCGACACCTACGAGGTTCAAATTGCTACCAACCCATCTTTTGAACCCGCAGTTATGGTAACCAGTAAGCTAAATATTGTAGTCGACTCGTTTCAATTACCCTTGGTGCTTCAGGAGGGCGGCGTTTATTATTGGAGGGTAAGACCCTACAACGAATGCGGCATACACGACTGGTTCGAAACACAAGTGTTTGCCGTAGCCATCCAATCCTGTTTGAACGCAGAAGCCAACGACTTGCCGAAAAACATCTCCGCCAATGGAACCCCGACGGTAGAGTCGAAAATTACCATCAACGCGGGAGGCACAGTGAACGACGTCAACATCACAAAAATTCAGGGTAACCACCAGTTTTTTAAGGATCTTGAGGTACGATTGATCAGTCCGACCGGCACAGATGTATTGTTGTGGAAAGACAAATGTGCCGCATACAACGGCAACTTCAATGTTGGCATGGACGACGGCGCACCCAATCAGCTCACCTGCCCGCCCTCGAACAATGGTACGGCATTTAAACCTACCGGGTCATTGGCAACGATCAATAGTCAATCTGCTGCCGGCGTCTGGACGCTGCGGGTAAAAGATAATACCATCAGTTCCGGGGGCACACTATTGGGATTTGCCATTGAATTATGTTCCAATGTGGCGCTTAATCCGCCATCTTTGCTAACCAACAATCCACTTGTATTGCCCGCCGGAAACAATGCAGCCATTACCGATCAGTTGTTGAAGGTAGAAGATGCCAACAATGGCCCGGATCAACTGATTTACACCCTCATGTCGCTGCCTGAACACGGTTTACTTTTAATTAATGGCGGCAGTGCGGTCATAGGCGCTCAGTTTACCCAGGCAGATATCAACAACGGCGGTTTGCGCTACTACGATTATGGCTTGAACCTCGGTAGCGATCATTTTAACTTCGCTGTTACCGATGGCGATGGAGGTTTGATCAGTGGTACGTTTGTGGTGCAACCCACGGTAGGCGTCAAATCGCCGGAAGCAACCCTGGGTTTTGAACTAGCGCCCAACCCTGCAAGCGATTTGGCTGTATTAACAATTGCTGAGCCGCTGGCATCCGATGCCGAAGTTACCTTATATGATATGACCGGCCGCGCCCTCCGCACCTGGCAAATGCCAGCAGGAGCCTATTCCATGCGCCTCGATTTGCATGAATTACCCAAGGGCGTTTATGCCGTTTCCATTGAAAATGGCCGGCTTAAAGGTGTCAAAAAACTGGTGGTAACCCGTTTTTAACCGGACAAATACCCAGACTTGACTTTTCTAACTGCGGGCATGAACCATCTTAAAAAATGAAGATGTTTCATGTCCGCAGTTTAGTTATTTTTGCCCACCACAAACATGCAGCTCCTGATCATTTGGCATGCAACTAAATTTAACCATGGACATTATTCCTTCCTTCGACCTGCTTGACGGCAAACTGGTACGCCTTCGTCAAGGCGATTTCGAGCAAAAAACAGAATACGATGCATCCCCGCTCGAATTGGCGCAGGAGTTGGAGGCTTCCGGTATCCGCCGTTTGCACATGGTGGATTTGGATGGCGCCCGAAGCGGTCGACCGGCCAACTTGCACATCCTGGCAGAGGTAGCTGCCCGGACGCGTTTGCAAATCGATTATGGAGGAGGGTTGCGCTCCATTCCTTCCCTGAAACAGGTTTGGGATGCAGGCGCCATGCTTTTTTCCGTTGGAAGCGTTGCGTTGCTGGCCCAGGATGAATTTCGGGCATGGGTGGAAAAATTCGGCCCTGATCGATTTTTGGTCGGCGCCGATGTGCGCGACCGTCAGCTGGCCGTGCATGGATGGAAAGAACAAACCGATGTAAGTGTGTTCGATTTTTTGAAAGACATGTTTAAGCTTGGTATTAAACAGGTTTCTGTCACCGACATCGAACGCGACGGCGAGCTCAGCGGCCCATCCATCGAATTATACCGGGATATTCTGAAAGCATTTCCCGATATTCAACTTGTAGCCAGCGGGGGTATCAGTGACGTAGCTGATTTGGAGGCACTACATGGGTTAGGGTGCGCCGGCGCCATTGTCGGCAAAGCTTTTTTTGAAGGGAAAATACCTTTAAAATTTTTCAGCATTTTTTCGAAAGCCTAGGGTGTGTTATCATAACCAAAGGTTATTTCACCCATCGATACATGTCTAAATTCCCGGCTTCAGCATGAAACAGCCCAAACGAACTTGCATACCAAGCGCCCGTCGTCACAGGCAACGAAATTGACTGATGCTGGCGAACCAAGGTGTTTTCTAAGTGCATCAAGTTAGATGCCGTGAAAACCAACCACTCTCCCGTCAAGTCAAAATCGGCAGTTTTCAGGAATGCGTTGCTTTGAATCAAATTGGCATACTGATCCAGCGTACATAATCCGTTTTGTGGGTCGGAAAGATAAACCCATGTGCCATTGTCGCGAATTCGGGTCGGCGAAAACCCGTCTTTAAATTGGAGGTTGAGCGGCTGACTTTGAAACATTGCCGCACCCTCTGCATTCAATTTAACCGCTTTTGAAATTGCATCGTCGAACAACCAAATATTTCCATCAGAGGCCATCGCAATCGCCCGGACGCTGGTAAACCCAATTTCAGAAAATTTCAACCGCCCCATTTCATTCATCGTACGATCTAAAAAAACCACCGTCTGGAAATCAGGATACCATACCAGGATTTTCATCGGATTCGTAGCATCAATGTACGATGCATCACCCAACCTTCGGTTGGTGTAATAGGCCGCCCGACGCCCCGTGCGGTCAAACTTCTCCACCGAGTTTTCAGTGGTAACCACATAGGTATTGTCCAGTTGATCAGCCGTCGCATAAACGGCCTCCACCTTTATACTGCGATACAGATATAAAGTGTCTGAAGCAGGTACGACAGGTTGCTGTGCAATATTGATCGCCCAGGACAATAGAAACTTACTAAGCAGGGAATAGTGCATAAATGGAGAGCGTATGACAATTTGTCATTATTAAAATTAATAAATACGCCATTTTGGCATTATTTTTTTCAATCACTGGTCAAATTTGCAACATTTTTGCCTTGGTACACGAATTGAATAAGGAGTTTCATCTCAAGCGCATTTCAAATCAGCAAGAGAAAAAGAATCAACCACAATCTAGAATTATCAAAATTTTGTCAAAAAATGGCTAACATTGTTAAAGTTCATCCGTTTCCTGCAACTAAAACGTTTACTAATGGGTTATTAAATGAGTTCTTCAACCGTGGTATTGCCGATGTATTTGGCAACGACGACATGGTAATGAACCAACCCGCAGCAAATGTCACTGAAACCAATGACGCGTTCAAGCTGACGCTGGCTGCTCCGGGCTTCGATAAAAAAGACTTCGCGCTTCATGTTGAAAACAATTACCTGACGATCGAAGGCAAACACGAGGCTCAAACTGAAGAAAAAAATGAAGATGGAGAAAAGTTTTTGCGGCGCGAATTCCGTTATGAAGCATTCAAACGTTCATTTAAACTTCCAAATTCTGTGAACTTTGACGCCATCAGCGCTGTTTATGAAAATGGACTGTTGAACGTAACGCTTCCTAAAAAAGAAGAAGCAAAGCCGTTCTCCAAAAACATCCAAATCGGCTAAGCCGACACAAAAGAGAGTTTTCATAAGGTTAGTTAATAGGGTTTTAGGTGTTTTCACGGGCCGGGGCAGCAATTGTCCCGGCTCTATTTATTTAACCTGCCTGCCCCGTGTTTTCATCCTGTCTTTTTACGACCTTTGTTTTGAAATCATTCAATCATGGAACAACCCGACACCGACTACCTCAACGGCCTTAAAAATGCCGACCCTCAAACGGTTGAAATCCTATACCAAACCTTCAGAAAACCTGTCGCGCGTGCGGTGGAAGCTGCCGGCGGCTCTCATGCCGACGGGAATACTTTTTTCAGGGTAGCTGTAATCCAAACAGCCATGCTGGCTGAAAAAGGCGAAATAGCGGAGGAAACGCCCATTTTCGATTTTATCAAAAACCTCGCCGTGGCCCATTTCCGCGATTGGGCGGCTGAAAAACAATTAGAGTTGCCCGAACCGCCACCTCTATTGGAAGGTGAAACAACGGTTCTTATCCCCAATGAATCCGACCGCCTGGAAATCCGGCAATTTGTCCGCGCCAAACGCCAATGGCTCCGCCTTGATGAAAAATGCCGCGCCAACATCCTCAACCAGGCCGAAAACGCACTTTTATCCCTTGACCCGGATCCTCGTTTTAGCACAGATGAAACCAACGCTTGTTTGACGAAATACCGCCAGGCACTCGGAATAACAACCGAAGCATCGGAAGATTCCCTACCCGCCCCCATCGTAACAGCGCTTACCAACGAACCATTCAACCGTATCTGGAACACCGCGGAATCCCTTGAATCACGATTGTCTTTAGGCCAATCCGTCAAAAAAGAACCCGAATCCAAAACAACCCGAAATATCCTTATCGGCATGGCCCTCTTTACCCTGGCGTATGCTGCCTGGGCATTTCTGACCGCCCCCAAATCCGTAAAAGAAATTTATAAAGAAAACTACAACCCGCCCGTCAGTATCATGGCCGACCGGGCAGAACGGGCCGCGCGCGATTCAGTGGATGTATCCCTGCCCGAGCCCTGCGAAGCCCTGCTCGAAGCCGCAGATCAGTACTATCAACAGAAAAACTGGAGTGAAACGGCAGGCATCCTGGCCAATATGATCGGCGACGATTCGGAAGTTTGTAAATCGGACGCCCTTTTTTACCTGGGCGTGGTTGCCCTCCAAATGGAAGAACCCTACATCACCATAGAGTGCCTGGCAAAAATCAGCGACCTGGAACGATTCGGCGAAGACCTGTACTGGTATCAGGCATTGGCTTACGTCAAAATAGCGACCGAAAACCCCATGCGCCGCAGCACCGCCCGCAAAGCAGTGGAGCGCGCGCGTTCAAACACAGAACTACCGGAACGACGCGCCCAGGCTGAAAAAATGTTAAAAGACCTGGAAGACTAATGCAATTTCACGCAGCCATACTAGAAGCAAATGGGCAATTGCTGGCACTCCGGCCAGGCAAAAGCAACTCGTTCGACGATATTTATGTCGACTTTCAACAAGTGGAAGAAAATGGCGGCACACGCTGGTCCATTTTTTTACACCCCAAAACTGACGTCACCATCACCCGGCTCGAGCTTCAATTCGCCGCACCGATGCCCGAAGGAACCCGTTTTTTTGCCAACGGATACCAGTCGTGGAGCGAATCCAAACTGTACGAACTGACCGCCAACATACCCGTTATGCGCTCCATCGCCCGCCCGTACATGGGCCGTTACGGCGACGAACACATCAAAGGCATCGCACGCGGGCGCGGGCGCTTGCACGCCTGGACGTACACCTATTTCAAAAAACCAGGCTCTACCTTGCTGGCCGGGTCGCTGAGTGAAAAAACTGGATTCACTCTTTTTGAGTACAATCATTCGAGTCAACAATTTACCGTTTCGAAAGATTTGGATAAACTCCAGCTCGCCCATTCTTTTCCGGCGTTGGATGTTTGGATTGGGGAGAGTACCGAATCGGATGTTTTCGATGCCTGGTTCCAAACAATGGGGCATCATCAACCAAAACGACCACCTGCATTGGGCTGGACGAGCTGGTATCGGCATTTCACCCAAATTTCAGAACAAACCGTGCTCGAAAATACGCAGGGCCTGATCGATTCGGGCCTGCCTTTCGAATACGTGCAAATTGATGATGGTTGGCAAACTCACACGGGCGATTGGTTTTCCGTCAAGCCTGAGTTTCCGGGTGGAATGGCGGGCGTTGCGTCAAAAATCCGGCAACGAGGTTTTAAACCCGGCATCTGGATAGCTCCTTTTGTAGCTTCGGCCCGCTCGGAATTAGTACGCAAACACCCCGAATGGTTACTCAAAGATAAAAACGGCAAACCGCTCAGGGTTGGCTGGAACCCCATGTGGGGCGGATGGTACCATGCGCTTGATTTTTACCACAGCGGCGTGCGCGATTACCTCAGTGGGTTGTTTCATTTGGCCGCCGATCAGTGGGGTTTTGAATTGTTTAAACTCGATTTTCTGTTTGCCGTATGCCTGGCGCCACCACCAGGAAAAACACGGGGTGCTGTCATGTGGGAGGCTATGGAGTTTCTGCGAAACCTGGCCGGTAATCGAAAAATACTGGCCTGCGGCGTGCCATTAGGCGCTTGTTTCGGTTTGGTTGATTACTGCCGGATTGGCGGCGATGTGCATATGAAATGGGAACACCGCCTGCTTGCCTGGTTGCGTTTTCGCGAGCGTGTAAGTACCAAAGCTTCTTTGCAAAGCACCCTGGGCAGGTGGCAACTCAATGGAAGAGCTTTTGGCAACGACCCCGATGTGTTTATTTTACGAACAGACCGGCAGCAACTGACGGAAGCGCAACAACATACCGTACTTACCTTGAATTCCTTGCTGGGAAGCTTGTTATTTACTTCCGATGATTTAAAAAGCTATTCCGCCGAACAACAAACCGAACTTGAATCGGCCGTGGAACTGTCAAACCGCCGCATATGGCGTGTTGAAATGCTTCAAACCGATATTTATCTGATTGATTTTGAACTCGAAGGAGTCCGAAATTTCGCTTACTGTAATTTAACCCACAAACCCATTTTGCTGGGTGATGTCAAAATATTGCCCTTTGAAACGCTGTTGTTGAGCCGCCCAATTGCTATGGGCTGACATTTTGCGGATTAAATACATGGGGTGACGAATATCACCATTGTCATTTCATTGTAATTTTTCTATTGGCACTACTTTTGCCCCTGCCTCCCAAGGTTCGGAAGTTTTGCTTCCAACTCCCCCCGTTTTTGATATTTTTAAGTTGTATTTGTTCTTACCGTCCATCCGTGGAGGTACGCTTCGTTTTTGTTAAAACCAAAGTATTCAAGACATTCATGAAAAAAGTTTTTACCCTGCTGCTTACTATTAGCGCACTCACCTATTTCCTTTCCTGCAAAAATGAACCGAACGTCGACCTCGACAGTCAGTTGACAAATTTGCTGGAAAGCCGCTCAAAAACGGGCTCCATCGATTGGTATCGCATGCCGGAAAGTGATGATTATGCCGCGTTACCAAACCAGGATGCCAAAAACCCGGTAACTGCCGTCAAGGTGGAATTGGGCAAAATGTTGTTTTTCGAAACCGGCATGGGCCTGGAGGCTAAATATCCATTCGAACTTGCTACTTTTTCCTGCAGCAGTTGCCACGTTCCTGAACGCGGATTTACCGCAGGCCGTTTCCAGGGCATTGCCGATGGCGCTATTGGATTTGGCCAAACTGGCGAAGGTCGTGCCAAACACCCGCTTTACCTGGGTGACGAAGTAGATGCGCAAGGCGCTCGCCCGCTGCCAACGATGAACCTCACCTATGTTTCCAACGCCTTGTGGGCCGGCACTTTCGGATCATTCAACGTGAATGAAGGAACAGAATCTGTTTGGAATCAGGATACGCTGGTGGAGATCAATTACAAAGGTTTCCAAGGCCTGGAAGCCAACAACCAGCGCGCCTTGATCGTACACCGTCAAATCATGGATAAGGCGATTGCCGATTCATTGGGCTACACGGCCATGTTCGACCAGGCTTTCCCGGAAATTCCGGTGAACGAACGCTATTCACGTAAAACCGTAGCTTTTGCCATCGCAGCATATTTCCGCACGATTCTGACCAACCAGGCGCCATTCCAGGAGTTTGTAAAAGGAAATACCGGCGCTATGAGCGACCAGCAAAAACGCGGCGCAGCCCTTTTCTTCGGTAAAGCAGGTTGTGTAAATTGCCACAACAGCCCCTCCTTGAACAGCGTCCCGCACGAATTCTTTGCCATCGGCGTCAAAAATCACTACCAAACCGGCAATGAAGTATTCCGCACCGGGCCAAGTGACAAGAGAAATCTCGGCCGTGGCGGCTTCACTTCCCGTGAGGAAGACATGAACAAATTCAAAGTGCCACAGTTGTACAACCTCAAAGACGTAGGTTTCTACTTCCATGGCGCCAGCAAACGCAGCCTGCGCGACGTGGTTGAGTATTTCAATGAAGGTATTCCGGAAAATCCAGACATTCCTAAAAGCCAGATTTCAGGATTTTTCCATCCGCTTGGCCTTACGAATGCCGAAATGGATGATTTGACCGAATTCCTGGAAACCGGCTTGTTCGATCCCAACATGTTGCGTTACAAACCTTCGGTTACCATGTCGGGCAATTGTTTCCCCAACAACGACCCGCTTTCCAGAATCGAAATGGGTTGTAACTAGTTCTGACCATTTCAACAGGATCCATAAATTTTCAGGGTTCGCCCTGGTTTGGGCTTCGGGGGGCATCGGCTCCCCGAAGCTTTTTTTATTGATTTTTCTGACTATCCGCATATCGGATACTCAGTTTTTATTATTTTTTTATCTCTTTCCAATTAATTTGATTAAATTGCATCACAATAGTTGCAATTCGACATGCTATAAAACAAACATTTTCAATGTTTTGTGATTTTTCAATTCAAAAAAGCCTGCAAATTAACCGGGCGATCCGGGCGAGTTTCCTGTCCTTTCCCTAGCATGAAAATGACCGCACCTTTGTACTGTCAATGAAACAAAAATGAACACCCCAAATCATTGACCACCGACACGACATCTTTTCATGAGATTATACAAGGGAAACTCGCCGCGGCACAAAAGTGTGCTGCGGCTTTTTCTTTTTGATCGCGGATTCGTTTGATTCGGCTGATTACACGGATGATTTCACCTGATTTTAAAGGATTTACTGACTATCCGCATAGGGTACAGTTAGCAATTCACAGGTTCATATAAGCCTCAGTGCGGCGAAATATTTGTAGGTTGAATACCGACCAATTGGTTGGAGGTGTGCGGATAAAACGACGAAAGTTGGTATCTTTGAAAACAAAAACTGAACCATGAAAATAGCAGCCTCCTCCCCGGATGAATATATCGCAGGAATTGACGATGAACGCCGGCCATACGTTGAACGGCTTAGAGAAACTATCCTGGAAAATATACCTCCCGATTTCCAGGAATGTATGAATTATGGTTTCATAGGCTACGTGGTGCCGCATAGCTTATACCCAAAGGGATATCACTGCGACCCGAAACTGCCCCTTCCATTTGTAAATATTGCCGCACAAAAGAATTTTATCGCCGTATACCACATGGGAATTTATGCAAACCCGGCGCTGTTGGAGTGGTTTGTAACTGAATATCCGAAACATTGCAAATCCAAACTGGACATGGGAAAAAGCTGCATCCGCTTCAAAAAAGCGCAGGAAATTCCTTTTGAATTAATCGCCCAATTGATGCGTAAAATGACGGCTGACCAATGGATAGAAATGTACGAAACCAGCTTCAGGAGCGCATAATTCTTATTGAAGACCTAACAATTCGTTCAGTAATTCAACTTCACCGGATAATTGCGGACACTTGACAACAATAGATTTTTGCACCTCAGGAAGATCTTCCGGCTTCATCCGCTGGTCGGCAATACAAATTTTGGACTTTTCAAATTCTGCCTGAATTTTCTCAAAGTCAATGCCTTGTGGCGACTCCGCGGCTTGTTTGTTCAGATTCAGCAGCGGCGTAGCACAGTCGCACACGGCTTTTGCAATCCGGTCGGCACGGGTTTCTTTGGGCGCCTGCTCGCAGGAGCAAACCAACAAAATCAAACTAAAAAGTACAAAACGCATGGCGAACGATTTGGGTTGAATCCACAAATGTAGCGTTAAAGCGCATGCAGTGGAACTTTCCCACAAAACCTTTCGTTACTTTGCGCCGGAATGGAACAACAAAAATTTAAAATCGATAAAGAGCGCCTCCGCGAGCGCCGAGCAGTACTGGAGTTGATCCGTGTGCGGCTCAAGGAGGATTTCGTAGGCATCGACGAGATCATCGACAGCCTGCTCGATTATATCCAAATCTGGTATCTGATGCCGGAAATCCTGACCCGACCCATCATCGTTTGTTTGTGGGGTATGACGGGCGTCGGGAAAACTGACCTGGTGCGCAAATTGGTTTCATACCTTGATTTTCAGGAACGATTTGCAGAAATTGAATTGGGAAACACCGACAATACCACCTATTTCAGCAGCGTCAATGCGATTTTGAAGGCAAATAGCCTCACCGACGACAAACCGGCTATTGTCCTGTTCGACGAAATTCAACGTTTTTACACCATCGAGTCGGACGGATCGCCGGTGCAAAGCACCAAATTCAACGATTTTTGGGAACTTCTGAGCGACGGGCGCCTTGCTAAACGCGAAAAAGAAGACTTCGATTATTACATCTCGGATTTCCTGTTCAACCAACGCCAGCGCACTCGCCGCCCGGGTGAAACGCCGCCGGAGGATCCGCTTTTCGATACGGTAGGAATTTGGGAGGCACGCAATTTGAAAAAAATGCTCGACCTGGAAGACGATGTCGTCGACCTGGCAGATATGAGCAAAAAACAAATGCTCGACCTGATCCTGGAGGCCAAGAGCCGGCGCAAAGTGTACGAACCCGTTGATTATTCACAAACGCTTATCCTGATCAGTGGCAACCTCGATGAGGCATTCCAAATGGCTTCGCACACGTCTGACAGCGAGGTCGACGCCGATATTTACCATGCTTTTACCAAAAAGATTACGGCGGTAGATATCAAAAACGCGCTGACACGCCGCTTCAGGCCTGAGCAGGTGGCGCGCTTTGGCAACATTCACTTGATTTACCCAAGCTTGCGCCGCGAAAACTTTGAGAAGCTGATTCGCAAAGAAGTGGCGAAAATTCTGGTGCGGACAGAGGATAATTTCGGTGTGAAAATCAGCATCAGTGATCACATTTACGACCTGATTTACCGAAACGGCGTATTTCCGGTCCAGGGCGTCCGGCCGGTGTTCAGCAGCGTGACCGACATTCTGGAAACCAACCTCAGCAAATTTATGTTCGAGGCGTTGAACAACGATCAATATGCTTTCCACATCGATTACGACAATGAAGGGCAGCAGATCATCGCGCATATCGGCCCGAACACATTGAAAATTCCGTATGTGGGCCGTATTGATAAAATCCGGCAGGGAAATATCACCGATGTGGTGGCCAATGTCAGCGTACATGAAGCCGGCCATGCCGTCGCGTATGTGGTATTATTCGGGCTTGCACCGCTGCAATTAAAGTCCAAAGTGGCAAGCAGCTATGCCTCCGGGTTTACTTTTCCGCACGAGATTTATGAAACAAAGGAGCATATCCTGAAAAAGATCATCGTGTTTCTGGCCGGCGGTATCGCAGAAGAGCTCATTTTTGGTGAAAACAACGCTACTGTCGGTCGTTTGAACGACCGCGAAAATGTGTCTATCCTCGCCATGGATTTTATACGCAGGTATGGTTTTGATGAACGTTATCAAGCCAATTACACGCTGGAATATGGCCATGCCATGGATAAATTCAACACCGACAAGGATGTGGAAACGATGGTAGCAACGATGGTCGTCGAAACGCGCGATTTGCTCAACAAACACCTCGATTTTTTGGTAGCCTTGTCGAAGAAGCTGTATGAATCCGGCAACATGGAAGCCAAAGATGTGGCAGAAGTAGCTGCTGTATTCGGATTAAACGCTTTGATCAAAGCAGAGGGTTATTTACACACCCCGGATTATTTGAAATCGATCGAATGATCCCGAGCTGCTTCTCGTAGCCGTGCTAATCGGTTTCCACACGCCACAACATGATCGCACGATCATCTCCGGCTGAAATGAGTACCTGGTTCATCCAAAGCAGGCGGTTGACGGAATTGATATGTCCGCCGTATTTGATGGTATCAATCACTTTGAGCAGCGTGCAGGTTGCGGCGTCCCAGATTTTAATGGTTTTATCGCGACTGGCGGTAGCGAACAGGCTGCCATCGGGGGAATAGGTGATATGGTTTACGGTGAACAAGTGTGCTGCTTGTTCGGGTGTGCGTGTGCCTGGCCAAGGAATATTATCCTCCCCGAAAATTTCAGCGTCCCACACTTTGAGTTTGGCATCGCGACCACCCGTAATTAAGGTACGTCCGTCGGGAGCATAAGCAGCGGAGAATACCGAATTACCATGTGCATTGGCAATGGCCCCTTTTAAACCCGGCATGCCGGCATCCAGGAAAAAAATACGATTGTCGCTGCTACCAACCGCCAATTCGTTTCGTTGGGGGGCGTAGGCAATACAACGGAGCGATGCAGAGGAAAGTTGAAGGCTGACTTTGGGCTGGAAGGTTTCGACGTCCCACCAGGTAAGGATACCATCGCCGCCGGCGCTGAGCAGGTAGTTACCGATCACTTTCAAATCGAAAACGCCTTTGCGATGCGCTTGTATGAGTCGCGCTTCATCGGGTTTTTCTAGGTTGATGCAGTGAATACCTCCGTTCATGTTTCCGGCTACAAGTTGATTCGCCCCCGGCAGCAAGCACAGTGAAAAAAGGTTTGAATTTGTTTGCGCAAGCAGCCGGCCTGTGTCGGGGTCATCCAGGTTCCAGTCAACAATCCATCCATCGCCACCGGCGCTGAGAAAATGCCGGGGGTCGTGTGCCTGCGCGAGGGTGTAGACGGCCCCGCGGTGGCCGGTACAGGTGTGGAGATGGTGGATGTGCATGGTATTCATCGCCCTTTCAGTTCATAAACCACCACCCCTGCATTGTTTCTGGCGGCAAACAACCTGCCGTCGGGCAACAGAAAAAGGTCTTTGACATCACCCGCAATTCGTAAACCGCTTTTATACTGAGGCACATATTCAAACTTGCCATCACCTTTGCCAAGGAACAACATCCCGTAGTTGGCATCCATTTTACCCATTGAAATACGGGTGGTGCTTTGGTTGCCGGCCAGGATCAGGTCGGCGCGCCCGTCCTGGTTGACATCCGACACGGCAATGGCGTACACCGGAGAAAACTGCGCCTCCAAAGGGAGTTGTGCATATGAAAACTTCCCTGCGCCATCGTTGATGAACAGCGTGGTTTCAAAGCGGTTCACCGGCAGTTTGGTGGCGCCTTTGGCAAAATCGCCGGCGAGCAAGGCCTCAAAATCAACATTGGAATAACTTTCATAATTGGGGAAACGCTTTTTTTGCCCGGGTAACTGATTCAATAACTCATCCAAACTGTAACTCGGATAAAGTTTCCCCTGGATGGTATGTCCCAGAATCGGATCGACGGAACCATTGCCGTCAAAATCTTTGAAAACAAGTTGCGCAGGGTGTTTGTCGTCGGCTTTGATCTGGTTGTTCATGCCCCAGTTGCCTGCAATCAGATCCT
>JAEUUR010000438.1 GCA_016787465.1 Saprospiraceae bacterium
AAATGGATGCAGGAAATTAGACGTAGAAATTGGATGGTGAATAGTGAAGGTATATGATTCCATGCTTCCGCAAAGTGATCTCCCTACAGCCGAAAGAAATTTGGTGTTAAGTCTAAGTAATTGATAATCAATTTTTAATAGCATTCGCTTTCCGACCTCCTTCGGCGGCCTGAAGGCCGCCGTCCTGACGGGCTGAAGGCCCGTGCTACCTGTCCGTGCTACCTGAATCTAATAATTTTTCATTCAACAACTTACCTCCTTCCGTTTTCCTGCAATACAAGAAAAGACGCTGTCCCAATCTTGTATGCCATGAGAACTGTTTTGCTTGTTTTTTTACTGGTACACTGCTGTTTGTGTTTGAACGCACAGCAGCAGAAAAAACCTGCGTTCACGCTTCATGGCACGGCAGCGTTGTCGTTTGGCGTTTTTAGTCAGGAGAATTACAGCGGCAATCAACCCGGTTTTTTCTGGAGTTTGAACGGCAATCCGGTGCTCGGTGTTTTTGGGCATCCGGCGCCGGTTAGTTTGATGATTTCCAGTCAGCAGCGTTCGGTCAGCACCCCATTTTCACAATTTGGAGTGAGCCCGACCATCAAATGGGCCAAATTCCATGCGGGAGTCCGGAGCCTGCATTTTTCGCCATTCTCCGTTGCCGGTCATACTTTTTTAGGCGGAGCGGTGGAAATCAATCCGGGCGCTTTTCGTTTTGCGGTTTTGGGCGGCCGGTTTCAAAAAGCCCGGGAGGCCGACACGACCAGTGTGTTCCGGCTGCGCCCGCAATACCGGCGCATGGGATACGGGTTTAAAATCGGCGTCGGCAAAACGCGCAGCTATTTTGACCTCATTTTTTTCAAAGCAAAAGACGACAGCACCTCACTCGGTGCAGTTCCAACGATTTACCGCAACCTGACACCCGACGAAAATGCCGTACTGGGTATCGCCACCCGCCTTGCGCTCGGAAAAAAAGTATACGTGCAGGTGGATGGGGGCGCAAGCCTGTATACCCGCGATATACGCAGCGCCTTGCGCAGCGAAACCAACGACGACCCCGACTTTAACCGCTTTGCTTCCGCGTTGTCGGGCATTATTCCTATCCGCAATACAACCAGCCTCACGTTTGCCGGAGAGGCAGCACTGCGTTACCAGAGTCGGCAATTTCAATTAGCCCTTGCTTACCGTCGTGTTGAGCCGGAATACGCTTCCATGGGCGCGTGGTTTTTTCAAACCGATATTCAGCAATTTACCCTGACCCCGGGGTTCAAGTTCAAAAAAGGCCGGGTGCGCATTCAATTGAACGCAGGTGTTCAAAACGACAACCTGCTGAAATTGAAACCGGCCACTTCACAGCGATTCATCTCCGGGGTAAATCTTTCCCTGAACCCAACCGATCGATTTGGGATCGATATGCAAGCCAATAATTTCCAATTCACCCAGGAAAACCGTTACCTCGAATCCGATTCCCTGCGCCTGCAACAGTCGACCCTGTTTATGAATGTAGCACCCCATTGGTCGATTCAGAAGGGCGATAACGCACACAGCATTCATGGATCGCTCACTTATCAGGTCAGCGACGACTATAACCCGTATACCCGGCAAAACCTGAATTCCAACTTTGCTTTTGCTCAAATCACCTGGAACCGGCAACAATCCAAAAAAGGCCAGAACACGGGGATCGGATTGAACGCGCGCATCAACAAAAACGGAACGGCAGCCGATGATCAGAGCATTGGTTTGTTGGCCAACGCAGGCAAATCGCTGCTGAAAAACAAACTCCGGGTACAGTTAAACGCCAATTACAACCTCATTTTCAGCAAATCCAACCCGCCTGGCAACAGCTATGGGGGAGGGCTGGGGGTGTCGTTCAAAACCACCAAATCAACCCGGATCTACTCCAACGGCTATTTTCTCTCCAACCAAACCGCCCAGCGCAAATACAAGTACCTCAGTATTTCGGGCGGGTTTGAATACACATTTTGAACTATGTGCAAGCACCTCCTTTCGCTATTCCTGCTCCTGTGCTCCTGTGTGCTGACCGCACAAAATCAGGTGTTGGTGCAAGTGACGATCACACCGCCTTACAGCCACCGCCTGGCCGATTACGAACAGTACAATGCCCAGGTGCTCATTTCGCTGACCAACCTGACCCAGCAGGATTTGCAAATGAAAATAGTGGGTGAAATCAAGGGCCTGAACACCGGACTTTTTATCAAAACCCGGCCGGAATACATCCCCAACCAAATCATCACCCTGGCGCCCGGCGAAATGCGCAGTTATTTTGGGAACCAAACGACCGGTTATTTCGATAACAACAACACCATCAGAAACATACCCGGCGACTTGGAAGCCGACATTATTCGAACCGGCCTTTTACCGCAAGACAACTACGACTATTGCATTGAAGTTGTCGATATCAACACCCTGCAAGTGCTTGGCAGGAAGTGCACCTTGTTACCCATCCAGTACCTCAGCCCGCCACAACCCAACCTTCCCTGGTGTGGCGAAAGCCACAACATCAGCATTCAATCCGCCATCAATTTTTCATGGCTTCCGCCGGCAGGAGGTATGGGGCAGGCGAATCTGCAATATGATTTTTACCTGATCCCGGTTCCTGCCGGACAAGATCCGGGTCAATTGTTGCAATTGGCAATGGACGGCCAGTTGCCCGGGCAATATTTCCTGATGCAAAACCTGGCCGTCAATAATTACCTGTATAACCCACCCAACGACCCCGATTTGCATGCAGGGGTGTACGTTTGGGGAATTGTGGCCCGCGATCTCAACGGATTGGTCGGCATTGAAAACAACGGCAGAAGCGCTTTCTGCACCCTGACGATCGTTGAAGGAGGCGCCAACAACGGCGGAAATCAGCAAGTGGGCAATTTCCCGTATGAGTGCGGATGTAAATCACCGTTTCCGGGCGGGTCAAATAGCCCTCAATTGCTGACCGTGGGCGCCATCATCAAGGTGGGGCAGTATGAAATGAAAATTTTGAGTACCGACGGCAATGGAAGCGGCACCGGGCGCATTTTGGTACCAGGCTTCCCGGGCGGCATCGAATTGCCGATCCTGACCGATTTTTCCGGGGTACAGGTAAATGCATCCCGTGAAATGATCAAAGGGAATGTGCGCGCCCAGCGCCAACCGGAGGTTTCTTTTATTCCAGACGTTCAAAATCCTGCCATTCAAACCCTGCCGCTCAATGCCTCGCAAATTGATCAATTAGACCAATATTTTGAACAGAATGTAGAGCAATTGGTCAGCCAAATGGAAAATGCGGTTGAATCCAGCGGTTTTAAATTGCCGATCGGGCTTGATAAAAACATTGGCGCGCAACAAATCGTGGTTGCCATCACCGATATGCAATTTGACGCTACCCGCGCCGCGCTGGATGCCGCTGTGGTGATCAACCTGGCTGATGCAGGAACAAAAATTGCGCTGAGCGGCAGGGGAATTTGCTTACAAAACGGACTCGATCTGTGTGGGGAAGGCGAATTGTATCTGGCTGAAAACCTCGCTGTTCCGCCGATTCACATGGCGTTGCGCGGCCTGGCCAATACCAACGATCCCAAAAAGGCTACCCGGGTCGTATTCGACCGCGACGGGTTTAAAAAATTGTACGTAGAAGCCGTTTATTATTTCCCCAAAAGTTTGCTGACCCGCCTACAGGGCGCCGAAGAAGTGGAAGCTTCGTTGTCGGCCGAAACCAATAAAGGTTGGAGCGATTGGGTTGCAACCGTACGCATAGATCCGTTCCGGATCACCGGAGTAAACGACTTTGCCTTCATCAGCACCACAGCCTATTATGACCACTCTACCCTGACGAATCCGCCGGGAATACCGGTTGATTACGAAGAAGGCCAACCGCTTACCTGGACCGGGTTTTTTATGGAAAAACTGAAGGTTGAATTGCCGCCGATCCTGAAACGCCGGGGCGACAATACCCCGCTTTCGGTTTCTGCCGACAATGTGATCATCGACAGTTATGGTGTAACAGGTTCGATCGGCGTGAACGATATTTTGAAAGCCGGGGAAGGCGGCGACGGTCACTGGCAGTTTTCTGTAGATCGGTTGTTTGTCAGGTTTCTGAAAAACGCATTTCACAGCGGCGGATTTAATGGTAAACTGATACTCCCGATTACCAGCAGAAATGAACAATCAAGCCTGTTGTACACCAGTGTGTTGAGTTATGCCAATTCAGGATTTTCCTACCAGTTTATAGTAGAACCCGAAAAAGAAATTGAAGTCGACCTGTTTGCCGCCTATTTCAAACTAGCCCGTAATTCCAATATACAGATTTCAGCCGGCGGAGGGCGCGGGTTCGAAGCTTCAGCCGTGTTGAGCGGCGAGTTTCGCATTGGCGGTAGGTTCGACAGCCAGTTGCCGCGTATTGACATCGCCCATGTAACCTTTCAAAATCTCGGGCTCACCACAGTTCATCCTTACTATACCCCCGGCAAGTTTCAGGGCGGTTTAGGAAGCCCTCAAAAATCAGTAGGCGGTTTCCCGCTGAATGTGACCGGATGGGAATTGTTGCGAGGCGACATTGGCTTGCAGGCAACCATCGACCTGCAACTATCCGACCTGGTCGGGTTCTTGCCCAATGCGGAGGCGACTATCAAGTTCAAAGGAAAATTCAACCAGGATTATTCCCCGGCATTTGTGAAGTTCGAAATGAGTAAAATACATCTCGATGCCAATTTCTCCATTTTGCATGTGGATGGCGATCTCGAATTTTATTCAAAAGATGCTATCTGGGGCGATGGGTTTTCGGGAAAGGTGACGGCTGTTTTTCCTCCGGGTTTTACCGTAGAAAGCCGGATTCAGATAGGAGATAAAGACGATGTGAACTATTGGTATGTAGATGGGCAGTTGGGGAAAAAATCAAGTTTTGTACCAGGGCTTAATGCTTACGGTTTTTCGGGAGGCGCCTGTTACAACATGGAGGTGCGGAACTTCATTGATAAAACGGATATTTCGGTAACGGAAAACCCCGACAACTACGCCAACCTGGGCGGCGCACCAAGCGGGGTTCAGTATTCAATAAAAAAGGGCAGCTCTCAAATGCTTGCCGCAGCTGTATTAGGTTTTGGAACCAAAGAACTGTTCAATTGCAATGGAAAAATCCAGGTAACGATCAAGGACGGTGGGTTGGATAAGATCGCATTTACAGGAGCAGGGCGCATGTTCGGCGAACCCGGCCGCACGGGCATCGTGAATGGCCAGGTATTTTTTGAATACGAACCGGCAAGGGGGAGGCTAGATATTGCCGTGGGGATGAAGGTGTCGATTGCAGGCGTAACGGCCGATGCGTTTCTAAGCATGCACGCCAATAAATCGACCGGCGATTGGAACTTTAAAGTTGGGCGGCCATTGGGGTGGGGGCCTCCTGGCGGGCCTTGCACATTTAAGTTTGATTTCCCTCCGGCTCCGGTTAAGGTAGATGCAGGCGTGTATTTCCAGTGCGGCAATTTCGACGTCGATGGCTTGCCCAAGCGCTTGCCGGATTTGATGCAGGCATTATTCCCGGAGTATCCGAAAGGCTATGTCCAACAATACAGCGGTAATTTGGGCTCTGGCGATGGCATCGCCGTGGGCGCCTATCTCCAGGCTGAACTTACCCTGCAATACCTGATTTTTTATGCGCGCTTTTCAGCCGTTTTCGGGTTTGACATTCAGATAAAAAAAGTAACGGAAGGCTGCGATAAATATCCGGTGCCGGGCCTGAACGGGTGGTATGGTACCGGCCTATTCTATGCCGGCATCAAAGCCGCCATCGGCATCCGGATCGACCTGTTTTTTATCAGCGGCGAGTTTGAAATCCTGTCGATCTCCTTCGGAGGTATCCTGACGGGCGGCGGGCCTAACCCAACCTGGGTGGTGGGTACCGTCGGCGGTAAATTCAGCATCCTGGGCGGTTTGGTAGAAGGATATTGCAGTTTCAGGTTTGAAGCCGGGGATAAATGCATCCCCAAATCCGACCCATTGGCTGCTTTGAAGCTCATTTCCGAAACATACCCTGCCAACGGCAATGAACTTCAGGACATTACCCTCGACCCCTCGGTATCGGTCAATCTGGCGATGGATCGCGAATTTTTCCTGGAAGAAATGTCGGAAAAAGATGGACAACCGATATCGATTCCGCGGTTGTTCAAATTCAATAAATCCGACCTGGAAATCAATCTGTTCAATACCAAACAACCGAATTCGCCACTCAGCGGTACGTACGACTTCGATCCTGAAGGTTTCGGGGCTGCCAAAATCATGGGCAGCATGCTGGAGCCGAATACCGACCATATCTTAAAAGTAAAGGCTACCGTTCAAGAATGCCACGACATTCATAAAGCGGCTTTGAGTCCGGATGGACAACATGGCCATGTGTTGGAATTCAGCGCGTGCAGCCAAAGTGGCTGGGCGCAGGCCAGGCTGAAAAAAAACAACCAGCCCTATGCCGATGAACGGAGTATCCGGTTTAAGACCAACCAGGGCCTGATGCGCCTCAACCCGGATAATGTGGTGTATAGCCTGCCTCACCACAACCAGCGTTATTTCTGCTATCAGGATATTGCAGTGCAAACATTTCTGGGTTTGCGAAAACGTGTGCTGGCCCGTGATTTGGTCGGCAATCTGGACGATCCCAATGCCCCGAAAACACTTAAGGTGCGTCTGATTCCACACAATGCAAATCAGGGTATCATTACAGAAATGTCGGTGCCCGTAAACACCGAAGGGATTTCGGGGGGCGAGTTGGGTTTGTACGATGCTTATGGCGCTTTGTATTATTGGTATGCCGACATGTGGGCCCATTTGCGCCCGAAAACCACCTACGGCGTTCAGTTTTTTATGGAATGGGAACTCCCGCAAAGTCAAACGCCTCAAAACGACAAATGGATGTCGACCATGGTTCAGGAGCGCTTGCTGGCGTCGGCAACACTCTTCGCAGGCGATACATTCAGAACCAATGTAGTTGCCAACGAACGGAAAATCAACCTTGAAAAATACCGCCTGAAAAAGAACCAACGCGAGGTATACCGCTACTATTTCCGAACCAGTCAGTACGAATCCATCGAAGAAAAGCTTGCGGATCTGGACAATAACCAGGTTGTCTTTTCCGAGTTTCACTCGTTGGACGAACCCAGGGATTTTTCATTGGCAGGAGCCGATGTAAGCGACTGGAATGCCGTTGTTCAGGCACTAAAAGCACATTTCCCGGAGGATTTGCTTAAAGCGCACAAACAAAATGATGGTAGCATGGCAAGCGGTATTTCTCTGCGAAAACTGGGTTTGCTCGGCCCCGAGCGTTTCGATGTTTTCGATATAGAAGGCACGAAACGTACCATTCACCTGAACGGACAAAACGGTGGTTACAACCAGGTTTACCGAATCAAACCGTTGTTGGAATTCGACCGCGGAGCCATGAAACAGTATTGGGATCGGGTATTTAATTCAGCCATGGATACTTTGCTCCGGAATGGAATTTTTGGGAATACCGAATTTGTTACGCCGACGCTGGGGGTCGGTTGGTGGGTGGATGATTTTAAGATGAAAGTATTCAACATCATGGGGCCGATCGATACGTCTCGTGTGCTGGAAGATACGCAAATGCTTGAATTCCAATCGCTTCCAATCGATTTTGGTAGTTTTCAAATGACCTATGGAGGCAACTCTTCCATCAAACAAACGTCGGCTCCCAAACTGGGATATCCTAAAAAACCAAACCTCCTTGAGATCAGCCGTGATTTCATCAAATTTGGAAAACCCAAGTCGCTCCAGGGGGCGCCCAGTTTGGGAAACCTGTGGCTGAACGAAGTAAAACCCAATTGGAACAACATACCCGGGCCGGCTATTCCAACAAAATTCTTTGAAAATATCGGAGCCGCCTTCGATGTGCTAAATGAGGCACGCACACCGGATATCGGAATCGATTCCGGGGGGCTGGGCGCCGGCGTCAAAGTCAATTTACTTCCCAATGGAACGAATCAACCCGTACTTCAGCTGGGCAGAAGGCGATAAATCCTTGAATTCAACATCTATGAAAAAATTGATTTGCATCCTGCTCTGCCTGACAGCCGGCATTGGTACGCTCCGGGCGCAAGCCCAAAAGGCGCAATTAAAACTGATCGGCGCAGCCATCGGCGATTCTGTTGTGCTGCGTTGGGCTGTTGCCAACCAACCCGGCTGGATGCCTGCCCTGGTGAGCGGCTTCATCCTGGAACGCACCGTGCTCGACAGCAAAAATAAGGTGGTGGGCAAGCCCGCACAGCGCCTTTCGCCCGATACCATCCACCCCTGGCCATACAGCAGCCTCGAAACGCGCATGAACCGGCGCGATACATTCGCCATGCTGGCCGCTCAATGCCTCTACGGCGAAAGCATGCGCACCGTGCAGCCTGCCGACGATTTCATTGGCGCGTTGCAACAAGCCGGCGATGAGGCCGACAACCGGTACGGGTATGCGCAAATGGCCGCCGATTTTTCAGCCCACGCAGCCGATTTGCTCGGTTTGCGCTGGGTCGATCGCGATGTGAAACCCGGCAAAAAATACCTCTACACCCTGTATTGCGCAGCGCTGGACGGCCAGGTTTGGTCGGATACCGCCTGGTATGTTATCAAACCGGAGGAGCACGTTCCCCTGGAACCCATGCCCGCTCCCACGTTAATTTCCGGAGAAAAAGAAATTGCCATTTCCTGGAAAAAGCTACCGAACTACTCCGGGTACTACGTCGAACGATCAAACGATGGTGTACATTTCAAACGCCTGAATCAAACGCCGTACATGGATTGGACCCCCAAAGAACGCAGTGTGAGCGATACCCTTTCGTGGATCGATTCGGTCGGAATAAACTATAAACCGTTTTACTATCGGGTATCCGGAATCAGCCCGTTTGCCCTGGTTTCGCCGCCCGGTCAGGTTGCAAAGGGGAATGCGAGCGATAAAACGCCTCCTCCGGCTATTTTGGAACTTCGGGCAGAAAACCCGACCGAAGGCGTGGTTGAATTGACTTGGGAAACTCCGCCGCTGTTGGAGCCGCTTCGCGGAATCGTAGTAGCACGAACCACCGATCCGGTCATTCCCTATACCTGGTTGAATCAGGAAGTGCTGCCCGCCCAAACAACCCGTTTTACCGACAAGCAGGCCTGGCCTTATGGTACCAACTTTTATACGGTCGGTCTGGTTGATACCGCCGGGAACATCGCCTGGTCGAATGAATATCCAGTGGTTATGACCGACTTTGCGCCACCGGCACAACCCTTCGGCCTTCAAGGTCGAATTGATACCGCCGGGCAGGTGTTTCTCTCCTGGAACCTCGGCGCCGACCCCGATCTGAAAGGGTATCAGATTTATGCCGCCAACCAGGCAGATCATGCTTTTCTGCCCCTATCTCAAACCCTGATCGAAGACACGGTTTTTCAATACAAAATCGACCTGTATAATCTCACCGAACACATTTATTACAAAGTAAAAGCATTCGACCACCACTTGAAAGCCAGCGTGTTTTCGGAGGCGCTTGAAGTGAAAAAACCCGACATCATCCCGCCAGATGCGCCCGTTTTTGATGATTACAAACTGACGGAAAACGGGGTATACCTCCATTGGCGCCCGGCCTCATCCAAAGATTTGCAATCACAACGCTTGCTTCGGCGAAAATCGGAGGGTCAGTGGGATGTTGTTGCCCAAATGCCCGCAACAACCACCGCCTATACCGATACCCTGTTGCAGGCAGGGCAAATGTGGGAATATGCGCTTCAGGCCGTCGACGATGCAGGTTTGCTGTCAGAGCCCTCCTTTCCGATAAAAATTAAAACTCCACCCTCCGGGAAAAAACAGGGGGTAACACAATTGCGGGGCCGTTGGGACGAAGATAAAAAACGCATCCGCCTGGATTGGGAACTGACATCCACTCCTTGCGAACGGGTACTGATTTACCGTGGGTTTAATGACGGCGGATTGGAAATGCTTCAGAGCGCCGGTCAATCCGTCACCCATTTTGAAGACCCCAAAACCATTTACCCGGGCCTTTATGCTTATGCGCTCCGGCCAATTTATCCGGATGGAACCGAAGGGCCGCTCACAGAAATTATCACCATTCGCAAACCATAATTTTCCATGAAAAAATGCTTGCTATTGTTGGGAGTTCTACTCCCCTTGCGCTTTCTGACGGCGCAAAACGATCCGCCACCCCTGGTTGCATTCGGCCAATACGGTAACGACTTTTATCAGTGGTCGTTCACCGTGGGCGACCTGGCAATATGGACATTTGGCGCTTCACAAAATATCTGGACGCAAGGTTCGCAACAGCCGGTAATCACTGTGGTAGATACGCAAGAACCCGATGCCGCGGGCTTTGAAGCCGTTTTGTACCCGAACCCGACTGCCGACAGGCTTTTTTTACGAATTAAGTCCGAATTGCCGTCTCCCCGGATCACCTACGAATTGCGGGATGCTGCGGGCCGGTTGATCAAGCAGGAATCGGTTGCCGACCAGGCTCCCACAGAGATTGATGTGCTGACTTTGCCTGCAGGGTACTTTTTGCTTCATCTGACAGATGCTCAAGGTAGAAGCGTCACGAAAACATTCATTAAAAAAACAAACTGAACCATGAAACAACTTTTGATTTTGCTGGCTCTGTTCAGCACGGCTTCGCTTTTAGCCCAAAATAACAGAGGATTTGCCTACCAGGCGGCCTTACGCAACAACAACGGCGTACTGCTCGCCAACCAATCCGTCGATGTTTACCTGTATCTGGAAGGCGGTGTCGGAGGGGCTGTACTTTATTCTGAAAAACATACCACCACCACCAATAACCTGGGCCTTGTCAACTTGGTAGTAGGCCAGGGAGCGCCTCTTTCAGGCAATTTCAATACGATCAACTGGTCGACGCCCAAAGCGCTTCGCGTTGCGATTGAAGTAGCCGGGCAGGGTGTTTTTACCTTGGGCACCAACGCGCTTTTTTCAGTGCCTCACGCTATGTATGCTGAAAACGTAGGATCCGTTGCAGGCTTGACGCTTAACCCTGCTCTGGCTGGCACTGGTACTGCAGCTGACCCATTCCGGCTGGCCCAACAAGGCGCTACCAATGGACAAGTGTTGAAATGGAGCGATGCAGCCGGCTATTGGATTCCAGCCAATGATGAAGGCGGTGGCACTGGACAAGGCGATAACTGGGGCACTCAGGTGGTGAGTGTAGATGGAAGCTTACAAGGAAACGGTACACCTGGAAACCCATTGAAAATCAATGCTCAAAATGCGCAGCCGGGCCAGGCGCTGGTATGGAATGGGTCGGCTTGGGCGCCAACAACGGCTACTGGCCCACAAGGCCCCGCTGGCCCACAAGGCCCGCAAGGCGAACAAGGCAATGATGGCCCACAAGGCATTCAAGGTGACGAAGGCCCACAGGGTGAACAAGGCCCACAAGGTCTTGACGGCCCACAAGGGCCACAAGGCCCACAAGGCCCGCAAGGGGTTCAGGGCGATGAGGGTCCACAGGGTGACGTAGGTCCGCAGGGGCCACAAGGAGAACAAGGTCCCGAAGGGCCGCAAGGCCCTCCCGGTTTATCTGATGGCCCTGCCGGCGGCGATTTAGGCGGCAATTACCCGGATCCAACCGTGGATGGTTTATTGGGGTATACGGTGGATTTTTCCAATTATCAACCAAACGAAACCAATGTATTGAAGTTTTTTGGCTCAACAGTTGAACTTAGTTATGATTATGGCAGCGAATGGTACACGAGCGGAGGTACTACGACATTAGGCAACGGAAGTGCTTTGGTTCCCTGGGGCGATAACGCAGTTATTTTAGGGGCGCCTGGGCAACGTTGGAGCGTGGTGTATTGTTATGATGTATCAATGGGGTCTGATCGCAGGTTGAAGGAAAATATCCGGCCAGTAACGCACGGACTTCAGGATTTGATGCGTTTGGAGCCTGTAGCTTATCAATTCAAAAGCGACCAGCAGAAGACGCCACGAATGGGCTTCATTGCTCAGGATTTGGAAAAAGTGATTCCGGAAGTGATTCGTAAAGACGACGCTGACAACTACAATGTGAATTATATCGACCTGATTTCTGTATTGGTTAAATCTATTCAGGAGCAACAAACGATCATTGATCGCCAACAGAAAGAGATTGATGAAATTAAGGCAAAGATGAAACAATAAACCAGTCCTTATTGGAAGCTATCCGGGGAGGTAATACCTATGAAAAAAATTGCCTCCCCGATTATTTTAAACACCAACCAGATGTCAAAAAGCCTGATTACTGCCTGTTTGGCCTTAGCGCTACTGCTTGCTGCATGCACCAATCGCCATGAAGAAGATCTGGACTACTCCCAAATCATTGCCACTTACGTCGGGAGTTCTCAGTGGCATTCCGCTTCTTTGGAGGAAGTATTTACTACCCCGACCACCTCGCATTACGAATGGGTATATGATTCCCTGACCACCGATCCGGATACGATTCGGGTGATTCAATTTGCTGCCGACAGTTTTGAATTGCAGGGAGGAAACGGTTTTTTTCTTGCGCCCGATTGGACGCGCTTTGCGTTTCGGGAAAGCGAGGGCCCGTCGATCCTGAAGTACGAACGAAACTCGGCGTTGTCTGGTTATTTCAACCGTACAATAACCATCGAATTTGACCTTTCCACAAAATCCTTGCAAATTGAATCGGAAGCCAGTCAGAACACCCCGGCTTCCAATTCAAATGCAACATTCAATGGGGTAGCGCACTGACTCAGGCGCCGTACATCTTGAATTTGGCCAGTCCCATTCGTTGCAAAAAATGGCAGAACGACACGCGCAACACGCCAAGGCCGTATTTCATGCTGCGCCGGAAATTGATACTGGATGCTTCTTCGAAGTATTTGGTTGGGCAGGTCACCTCCCCGATGTCGAAGCCGGCATATACGATTTGTGACAACATCTCATTGTCGAACACAAAATCGTCAGAATTCAAGTTGAATTTGATGCCCAGTAAAACCTCTTTGCTGAAGGCGCGGTAACCGGTGTGGTATTCCGAAAGTTTATACCGGATCAGCAGGTTCTGGGTAAATGTCAGGAAGCGGTTTGCGATATACTTGTAGGTAGGCATACCGCCTTTGAGGGCGCCCATGCCGAGTATGCGCGACCCCAAAACCACCGGGTATAAATCTTCCCCGATGATATTTACCATGCTTGGGATCAGCTTGGGCGTGTACTGATAATCAGGGTGCAACATGATCACGATATCGGCGCCGATATCGAGTGCTTTGTTGTACAATGATTTTTGGTTGCCTCCGTAGCCTTTGTTTTGTTCGTGTACGATCACATGCTGAATACCCAGGTGGCGCGCCAGTTCGGCCGTATTGTCGCGGCTGTGGTCATCGCAGAGAATAACCTCATCGACCAGGTCGAACGGGATTTCCTGGTATGTTTTTTCCAGTGTTTTAGCCGCATTATACGCCGGCAGAACGACCACTACTTTTTTTCCTTTGTACATGATTACTTGGCTTTCTTCGTCGCCTTAGCGGGTTTTTCGGCTTTTTCAGCCTTACTTGCTTTAGCTGGTTTTTCGGCGGGTTCTTCCACTGTTTCCTGCGGAGTTTCTGCTGCTTTTTCAGCGGCGGCCTCTTGTTTTGCTGTGGCGAGGATACCCTTTTCGTACATAAAATTGTACCATTTGATACATTTTTTGATGTCGTTGATGTGTACCCTGTCTCGGTCGTGATCTGGGAGGATGGCGCTGAAATAAGCGCGCAACTCCTGGCTGGAGCCGTTTGGGCTTACCGGAGGAACGCTTTCGTGGTTATCAAACATTTTTTCAAACACGTCGATCAGTGGCACGGTGCCTTCTCCATCATCGGTGTAAGTGTAAATGGCAACGGTTGCCAGCGGGGTAATTTGTCCTTGACGGGCCGACACGAAACGTGTGCGGCCTTCGTTGCGGTCTTCAATAATCACCCCGTCGCCGCGGCTGGTAATGAGTTTGTGTACGCCGGGGACGCCGGAGATAACTAAAAATTTATCGAGATTCATGCTGCGCTTTAAATGGTCATAATTTCTTTTTCCTTGGCCGTCACGATATGTTCCGTCTGTTCGACGTACTTGTTCACCATATCCTGCAATTCGGTTTCTTTACGTTTTCCGAAGTCTTCCGGCAAACCGTCTTTAATGGCTTTTTTAATGTGATCGAGCGCTTTATGTCGGGCATTTCGAACGCCGACTTTGCACTCTTCTCCGACATGTTTGGCTTTTTTAACCAGCTCTTTACGGCGTTCTTCCGTAAGTGGCGGAATCGACAAGCGGATAATTTCGCCATCATTAGCGGGCGTGATACCGATGTTGGCATTGATGATCGCGCGTTCGATAGTGCCGAGCATGTTGCGTTCCCATGGCTGAATCACGATCGTGCGGGAATCAGCTACCTGGAGGTTGGCAACCTGAGGCAGGGGAGTGGGGGCTCCGTAGTATTCCACGTTAAGGTCGGAGATCAGCGAGATCGAGGCTTTGCCTGTACGCAATTTCACCAATTCATGATTGAGGTGTTCAAGGGCTTTTTCCATGTGGGCCTTGGCATCGGCCATGGCAGTGGTTACTTCTTCCATAGTTGGTTGATGAATTTTCAGCGGCAAATTTCAGAAGTTTTCTCAAAAGAAACGTTGAAATTTATGTTTGGTCGTACCTTCGGCCTTGTCATGCCTGAATTACAGGAAATAAAAAGCACACTTTCCCGTATCGATAAGCTCGAACGCGAGATTGGTCTGAAGCAATTACAGATCAATAGTTTGCTTACTATTACCCAGGCAATCAACGAAAATGTGCCTGCCGACGACCTTTTCAGGATGTACGGCGCTTTTTTGCGCTTCGAAATGGCCATCCGAAAAATGGCGCTATTTTTTCGGGAAGGCCCTACCTGGGAATGCAAAACTTCTTCCGGTGTTGATGAAATTTTATTACAAACCGACATCAATTCCGACCTCGACAGGTTCCGTTCCACCCAGGGATTGAATGATGCAGAGCACCCGGTGTTCCGCGAATTTGACCTGGTGATACCGGTCATGCACAAAAATACAGCCATTGCTTATGCATTTCTGGGCGGCTTCCGCGACGAAGACGATGTGTACAGCAAAGTGCAGTTCGTAACAACCATCACGAACATTATTGCGGTTGCAATTGAGAACAAACGCCTGTTCAAAACCCAGGTGCAACAGCAGATCGTAAACCGCGAGGTGGAACTCGCCGCTGAAATTCAACAGGCCCTGGTACCTAATCGCCTGCCCTCCGGCGATAGTTATCAGCTTTCAAGCATCTACAAACCACACTTTGCCGTTGGCGGCGATTATTACGACGTGGTGGAATTCCCCGACGGGCAAATTGCATTTTGCATAGCCGATATTACAGGCAAAGGCGTTTCCGCCGCCCTGCTAATGGCAAACTTTCAAGCCAATTTCAGGGCATTGGTTTCACGCAGACCGGCACTTGAGGAGCTGGTGAAAGAAATGAATGCCGCCGTTTACCGCGTTACACAAGGCGACAAATTCATCACATTTTTTGTGGCCAAATACGATTCCGGCACCCGAACGCTGCATTATGTGAACGCCGGACATACCCCACCCGTTATGTTGATGAACGGAGAAGCTATTCCACTAAAAAATGGATGTACTTCACTGGGATGGTTGCCTGAATTGCCTTTCCTGGAATTGGGAGGAATCTGCCTGACCGACGAAGCGCTGATCTTTTCAT
The DNA here is from genome assembly GCA_016787465.1 of Saprospiraceae bacterium. GTDB lineage: Bacteria > Bacteroidota > Bacteroidia > Chitinophagales > Saprospiraceae > M3007. Next base: position 15,713 of record JAEUUR010000438.1, read on the forward strand.
ATACCGACGGGCTCACCGAAGTGCGAAACCAGCACGGGGAAGAATTCGGGGAAGAAAACCTGATCAATTTTCTCAAAGAACATATGCACGAAGATGCCAAACAATTGAACACCAAGTTGTTGAATTTTGTTGAAGCTTTCCGGGGCCGCGAACCCTGGCCAGATGATATTACCGTGTTAACGTGCAAAGTGTTTTGACCCCGTCTGACGAAGCTCTAGCTTCGTCGGGACGAAAAAACCGTCTGACGAAGCTAGAGCTTCGTCGGGACGAAAAACCCGTCTGACGAAGCTAGAGCTTCGTCGGGACAAGTTAATTTCTAAAATGTTCTGATCACTCGTATGCAAATTACAGAGCCGTTTAAAGTTACCGTTAATGCCCAACACGAATTTGAACTACACCCCTCTGATGTAGCGGAATCTCCGTTGGTAAAAGAAGGTGCGTTTGATCTGGTGGAACAGGCAGATGGTTCTTTTCATATTCTACACCAGGGCAAATCCTACCATGCAACCCTCATAGAAACGGACTATGCAAAGCATGAATACGTTTTCCTGATGAATGGCAGCCGTTTTACAGTACATATTTCAGATCATTACGACCGCCTGGTGAAGCAACTTGGCCTGCATACTGGCAGCAACCAAAAAGCCAACCATATCAAAGCACCAATGCCCGGCCTGGTTTTGAATATCCTGGTAGAAGCCGGTATGGATGTGCACAAAGGAGATGCGCTCCTCATTCTGGAGGCTATGAAGATGGAAAACGTCATCAAAGCTGCCGGCGATGGGAAAGTAAAAGCTGTGAAGGTTGAAAAAGGCGCAGCAGTTGATAAAGGTCAGTTGTTGATTGAAATGGATTGACTACATTTTCAAATACCAATCTATATGCTTCGCATTTGCCTGTTACTTATCTTGCTTCCGTTGTTCGGACAAGCTCAGATCAGCCTGACTTCGTCGAACCTGCCCATTGTAGAAATCAGCACCAACGGACAGGAAATACCTGATGAACCTAAAATCACGGCACAAATGCAGGTGCGGTTCAAGCCAAACGGCGAACGCAACTACCTCACTGACTCACCATCTCATTACAACGGTTTGATTGGAATCGAACGGCGGGGAAGTACCTCTGATTTTTTTTCAGACAAAAAACCTTATTCCGTTGAATTGCGCGATACAGAAGGCGAAGACGAGGATTTTGCCTTGCTTGGAATGCCTGAAGAAGCCGATTGGTCGTTCATCGCGCCATTCAATGATAAATCCCTGATCCGTGATGCCTTGTTATACCACCTGGCGCGCAGTATCATGCCCTGGGCGCCCCGTACACAATTCGTGGAATTGATACTCAATGGTAACTATCAAGGAATTTATGTGGTCACCGAGCGCATCAAACGCGGAAAAGACCGCGTAAACGTAGCCAAGTTAAAAACAACCGATCTGGCCGGCGATTCGCTGACAGGAGGTTACATATTGAAAATCGACAAGGCGGAAGGCGACCCCGCAGGCGCATGGGGGTCGCCATACCCTTCAATTCCTGGTGGCTGGCAAAATACGCTTTGGCAAGTGCACTACCCCAAGATTGAAGACCTTCAAGACGTTCAGTTCAACTACATCGAGGATTGGATTACCGAATTTGAAACGGCGATGAGCGGGCCTGAATTTGCCGATACGTTGTTGGGTTATCCGCATTATCTGGACGTAACCTCCTTTGTAGATTTCACGTTGTTGAATGAACTGGCAAAAAATGTGGATGCATACCGAATTAGCACGTTTTTTCATAAGAACCGCGACGATGTAGATCCGAAGCTCCACGCAGGGCCGGTGTGGGATTTTAACATTGCCTTCGGCAACTGCAACTATTGCGGCGCCGAAAGCGCTGCCGGGTGGCAAATTCTGGATTTTAATGTGTTGTGTGGAAACGACGGCTGGGTGAATCATTTTTGGTGGGGCAAAATGTGGCAGGATCCCCAATACCGCAAAAAATTAAAAGACCGCTGGCAGGAATTGCGCACAGGCCCGTTGAGCACTGATACGATCATGTATGTCATCGATTCGTTGAGCAATTTGGTTAACGAAAGTCAGGAACGCAATTTTCAACGCTGGCCGGTGTTGAATACCTGGGTTTGGCCCAATGTGTTTTGTTGCGGTCCGTATGATGCCCACGTGGATTACCTGCGCACCTGGATTCAATATCGACTGGCATGGATGGATGCTACCGCCAAAACTTTGTATGTGGGCGAGTACAACGCGGAAAAACGATTTGAAACACAAGTGTTCCCCAACCCCGCTGCTGCAGAAATTAACTTCAAAATGTACCTGCACTACAACGACGAAGTAACCATTCGAATTTTTGATGCTATGGGCCGTTGGCGCCAAACGTTGGAATACAGTCCGGAGTTTAATGGTGAAAGTGTACTGAACCAACCGATTAATCTTGGGCCGGGCGTTTATTTTTATGAAGTGAACATTTACGGAAAACGCGAATCAACGGGGAGTTTTGTAGTGGTCAAATAAGTAAGGCACATTTATTGCTTTGAGTCTATTTTTGCAACCCCATCATTCACATCAGAACTTCAAAATTTAACAATATGCGTTTCTTCATTCCAGTTTTATTGTTTGCCATATTTACCTTAAACCTGCGAGCACAGGGTATCGAATTTTTTCATGGAACCTGGGCTGAGGCTTTGGAAAAAGCAAAAGGAGAAGAAAAATTGATTTTCGTTGACGCCTTTGCTTCCTGGTGCGGCCCCTGTAAACGAATGGCCAAAGAAACTTTCCCCGATGAAAAAGTCGGCGCATTCTTCAATGGTAATTTTATATGCCTGAAAATTGACATGGAAAAGCCGGAGAACGCTGAATTCGCAGGAAAATTTCCGGTAAACTCCTATCCAACCTTGTTTTTTATTGACGGCAATGGAAAGGTTGTTTTACGTGAAATCGGCGCCAAATCGGTGGATCAGTTGATTGAAACCGGTAAACGTGCACTCGGCAAAAACGACAAGTCCGTTGATTACGAAAAGAAATACAACGAAGGCAACCGCGATCCTAAAATGCTGTTCGACTATGTGCGCGCCTTGAACGCTGCCGGCAAACCTTCCTTGAAAATTACCAATGAATACCTCAATACTCAAAGCGACCTCACTACGGAATTCAACCTCCGGTTTATGCTCGAAGGCGCCGTTGACGCCGACAGCAGGGTGTTTGATTTGATGGTAAAAAACAAACAAAAAATCGCTGAGGTAGCCGGGGAAGAAGCATTTAACGCTCGGGTAGAAACAGCTTGCAAAAATACCCTGAAAAAAGCCGTTGAGTACAAAAACGAAGCGCTTTTGAAAGAAACCAAAGCCAAAATGAAACTCGCCAACCCGGCCCGCGCAGAAGCCTTCGGTTCAGAGGTCGACATGTTTTATTACAAGGCAGTGAAAGACTCCGACAATTACCTGAAAGCTGCAAAAACGCTTCAAAAAGCAAGTGTTAAAAGTAATGCAGCTAAACTACATGAACTGACTATCGACCTGGTACGCAGCTTTCCGGAAGATAAAAAAGTGCTGGATCAGGCGGAAAAATGGGCAAAATCGGCTGCCGAAACCGGCGGCCTGGCCGACTACTGGATGACCCTTGCAGGTATTTATAAATTGAAAGGCGAAAAAAATAAAGCGCGCGAAACAGCAGAAAAAGCCAAGGATGCCGCCGGCAATGGCGATTCTATGCTGAAGAGTAAAATTGACTACTTTATTCAATCGCTGGAGTGATTTTTCTGACGTATCTTTACGGGTAAATCCGCCATCGGTACCTTTTCTACTTCGCGCTGGTTAGTTTTGAAAATTACCTACAGCTAAAACATTGATTTACAGCGCTCAGTATGACAAGTAGTATCCGAAACCTCTTTGTGTAGACTATCAATGAGCAATTTCATCGTTTCCGCCCGCAAATACCGCCCACAACGTTTTGAAGACGTTGTAGGGCAACGCCATGTGGCAGGAACATTGAAAAATGCGCTGGCTACCGACCATGTCGCCCATGCTTTTTTGTTCACCGGACCAAGGGGAGTGGGGAAAACCACCTGCGCGCGAATCCTCGCAAAAATCCTGAATTGCGAAAACCGCACACCCGACCATGAAGCCTGCAATGCCTGCGCTTCCTGCAATTCGTTTAACGAAAACGCCTCCTTCAACATTATCGAACTTGACGCCGCTTCCAACAACTCCGTGGAACACATACGGGCGCTCACAGAACAGGTGCGTTTTCAGCCTCAGCAAGGAAGGTACAAAGTGTTTATCATCGACGAGGTGCACATGCTCTCCAACCAGGCTTTCAATGCTTTTTTGAAAACCCTGGAAGAGCCCCCACCTTATGCTATTTTTATTCTCGCGACGACTGAAAAACACAAAATCATACCAACCATCCTTTCCAGGTGCCAGATTTTTGACTTCAGACGGATTTCGGTGAGCGATATGGTGGCACACCTGCAAGCAATCTGCGCTAAAGAAGGTATTGAAGCAGAAACAGATGCCTTGCACATCATCGGCCAAAAAGCTGATGGCGCACTGCGCGATGCACTTTCAATTTTCGACCGCATCACAGCTGGCGCTGCAGGTGGTAAAATCACCTACGACGCGGTGATCGAAAACCTCAATGTGCTGGACTATGACTACTATTTTCAAATCACCGAAGCATTGCTCGCTGAAGATGCACCGGCTATTCTGAACCTCTTCGACCAAATTCTGAAAAAAGGATTTGAACCTGATATTTTCATTAACGGACTGGCAGAACACCTGCGCAATATCCTGGTTTGCAAGGATGAAGCAACACTTGCCCTGCTGGAAACAGGAGAAAATCTGCGCGAACGATACCGCCGGCAGGCTGCTCTGTCGCCATCATCATTCCTGCTCACCAGCCTGAATTTGTGCAATGAATGCGATATACATTTTAAAACAGCGCGTTACAAACGGCTTCATGTGGAAATGGCGCTACTTAAAATGTGTTATATCCAACGGGTAGTGAAAACGGCCGATCAGGAAAAAAAAACGCCTGACGTGAACTCCGCCGGGGCCAAATCCAACGGCCATACGGTATCCGCTCCTCCGCCAACACCACCTGTTACCTCCGGTAACGCAACCGAACTGAGTCGCGATGCATTGAGTACCATTACCACAGAGGTGAAACTGGGCATGCGAAAATCAGAAGCCATCCCCTTGCGCCTCGATGCTTTTGAAAATGCCGTGGAATTGGAAGAAGCGCACAATGCAGGATTGAAAAGTCGGCTTTCCCTCGAAAATGCGCGCACCGAGTGGCTCGCCTATGCTGAATCCATTGAGTCCAAATTGATGCGTTTATCACTGACCAGCGCAGAGCTGCAATTGAACGACAAGGTGATTACCGCACTCGTGGGTACACAGATCGATCAGAACAACCTTAAATCGGAAGTGCTTCGGCTCACCGATTTACTCCGCCGCCGACTGAACGACAAAGAAATCAAAATTGAGGTTAAACTTGATCCGGACAAGGTGCAACAACAACCCGTCGCGCGGCCCGTCAAACCTCTTTCCCAGAAGGAAAAACTGGAAAAAATAAAGGCCTCGAATCCGGTGGTCGACGAACTGCTCAAACGCTTCGATCTCAAACTGGAAGATTAGGGTGTGTCTTCCTTTCCTGAAACGCTTTCAAAATGATAATTGCGCAGTTTTGGCGCCAGCCACCAGGCTGCTCCTACAGCCATTAAACACATCGCCCCGCCAAACAGCACCGAGGGGACAGTGCCCATGGCCCGCGCCATGGCGCCACTTTCAAATGCCCCCAATTCATTGGATGAAGTGATAAAAATGGAATTGACCGATGAAACCCTCCCTTTCATGTGCTCCGGCGTCTGAAACTGAACCAACGCACCGCGAATAAACACACTTACCTCATCGAACATTCCGGCCATAAAAAGTAAAAAGAACGACAGGTAGAAGTTGGTGCTCAGCCCGAAGCCAATGATACAAAGCCCAAATCCGGCAACACAAGCCATCATGATTTTTCCGGCGCCTCTGCCCAACGGGCGGTGGGCCAAAAAAACGGCCATTAAAATAGCGCCAACCGACATGGCAGCCCGCAGCAACCCGGCGCCTTCGGGCCCAACCTGTAAAATATCTTTGGCAAAAACAGGGATCAACGCCACCGCTCCGGCAAAAAATACGGCGAACAAATCCAGGGCGATAGATGCAATAATCAACTGGTTTCGAAATACAAATTGCAAACCTTCACGAATGCGTTCAAGCGCTGTCTCGCGATGATCGGTGGGAGGTATAGGTTTTGGGGCAATACGTAAAACCATCATTAAAGCGCTCAAACAAAGCAACGTCATGACGCCGAATGTAAGCTGAACGCCGCCAAACCCGTACAACAGCCCACCAATGCCCAACCCCGTAATACTTGCCACCTCCCAGGTACTGCTGTTCCAACTGATCGCATTTTGCAGGCGTCCACGGTCGACAATTTGCGGCAAAAATGCAAAGTTGGTTGGGCTGAAAAAGCCGCGGGCAATACCCGTGCAAAAAATAATGGAATATAAACTCGTAATAATCAGCGATTTCGGAATCTGTCCACTGACAAATGCCAGGGTCAAAAGCGCAGCGGAACACAACAGCAACACAGAAATACACCCCACTAAAATATTTCTCCGGTTGTATTTGTCGGCCAGGTGGCCGGCCCACAAACTGATACTGATGGCTGGAAGCGCTTCTGCAAGCCCGATAAACCCAAGCATGAGCGGATCGTTGGTGAGTTCATACACATAATAACCTACCGACACCGACATGATCTGGACGTTCAGGGTGGTAAACAAACGCATCGCCAAAAAACGCCGGTAATCAGGCACCCTCAATGCTGCATATGGATCCTTTTGTTTCATTAAGCAAAGATTTGTTTTTGGGAGCTTGGGAGGAGAGATTGGATATCCTAAATCCCTTGAATGAATACCATTTCCTACATTTGTCTTTGCAAAAGAACAACCATCTCTGTACATATGGAGCGAATTTCTGTTTTTGATATCTTTAAGATTGGCATTGGCCCAAGTAGTTCGCATACCATGGGCCCCTGGCGCGCAGCCCAGCGGTTTGTCAGCGAAATAAAACTTGATCAGATTGAGGCTGTGCAGGTGGCGTTGTACGGCTCCCTGGCTAAAACCGGCAAAGGCCACGGTACCGACCTGGCTGTTTTGTTGGGCTTGAATGGCGACGACCCTGTAACGATTCCCGTCGAAGCAGTTCAACCCACGATCGATCGCATTGAGAACACCCGAACTATTTGTTTGGGTGGAAAGAAAACCATCGCCTTTGACCCTTCAGAAGGCATTGTTTTTTTGTACGATCAATCGCTTCCATATCATGCTAATGGACTGATTTTCAGGGCGTTTTATAAAGATGGAACAGGTGAGAGCCATACCTACTATTCGGTTGGCGGCGGGTTTGTGGTGAAAGAAGGAGAGGAAGATCAAGTGAGTGATACACGCTTGCCGTTTCCGATTGACAAGGGTGAAGACCTTGAAAAATGGTGCAAGCAGGAGGGCCGTCAAATCCATGAAATCGTGATGCTCAACGAATTAAGCTGGCGAAATGAAGAACAGGTAAGATCGGATCTGATGAATATTTGGGAGGTGATGAAGCAGTGCATTTATACGGGATGCCACACGGAAGGCACGTTGCCGGGCGGGCTTGGCGTTACGCGCCGTGCCGGTCCGATGAGTCAAAAATTGCTGATTAATAAACCCTACCAAAACGCCGATGAATGGATTCGACAGATTAGTCGCGGAGGCCATACATTTCAGGAAATACTCAAGTGGGTGAGTTGTTTTGCTTTGGCTGTAAACGAGGAAAATGCGGCATTCAGCCGGGTGGTTACTGCTCCTACCAATGGCGCTGCCGGCGTTATTCCGGCAGTATTGATGTACCATGTTTGTTTTAGCGAAAGATACCTGGAAACAGACATTGTAAAATTTTTACTGACGGCCGGAGAAATGGGCAGCTTGTTCAAAAAAGGCGCTACTATTTCAGCGGCGATGGGCGGGTGCCAGGCTGAAATAGGCGTTTCCTCGGCGATGGCTGCCGCAGCGCTCACTGAATGTTTGGGTGGCAATTTTGAACAGGCCATGATGGCCGCTGAAATTGCCATGGAGCACCACCTGGGTATGACATGCGACCCGATAGGCGGGCTGGTGCAGGTGCCTTGCATCGAACGTAACACCATGGGTGCAATCAAAGCCATCATGGCCAGCCAGATTGCCTTGGAAAGCGATCCGTCGTTGGCCAAGGTTAGCCTCGATACCGTCATAAAAACCATGAAAGACACAGCATTCGACATGAATCATAAATACAAGGAAACCGCCGATGGAGGTTTGGCGATACATATTTCAGTGAATGTTGTGGAGTGTTGATTAAAAAGTTGTGTCACCTGTTTGTCAAAGCCGCGTATGGTCGGCGTGAATTTGCTGTTGTGGTATGGAAATTGAGGAAAACGCTGAACAAACATTGCTTTAAACTATGCGCCACCTCGATGTGCTGGTTGCCGACAACCACCCAATTTTTGCCTTAGGGCTCCAGGCAGCGCTTTCCGACCCGAAATTTGATTTTTCCATCCAAATCAGCGGAATAGCCGTGAATGGCCTGGAAGTTCAGGAAATGCTGCACCAAAATGATCCTGATCTGTTGTTGCTCGACCTTGGGTTGCCTCAAATGGACGGGCTGCAGTTGCTTCCATCCGTAAAAAGAAACCACAGTAAAACACGAATTTTAGTGGTTTCCGGAAATTTATCGCCCAAGTTGGCCGAGGATGCACTTGAGGCAGGAGCCGATGGATTTATGCTTAAAACCGGCACCAAGGATGATTTGTTTGAAGCGATTTCGCAAATCATTCAAGGCAATAAATTCGTCAGTTCAACCGCGCAAGGCGCAGAACCGGCTCCCGATTTTATTCGGGATTTTGCCCAGAAATATAACCTCACCGCCCGGGAAGTAGAAATTCTGAAACACATCGCGCAAGCCAAAGACAACCACGAAATCGGCGCCCAATTGTATATCAGTTACCAAACTGTGAGTGTGCATCGCAAGAACATAATGCGCAAACTAAATGTTAATTCTACAGCAAGTCTGATCAAAATTGCTTTCGAAAACAAGCTTTTTTGATAAATATCAATTTTTTGTTTAGATTTTTTCTAAATTAAACAAATTGGGTACCCTCACTATTTGGAGAAGGCATGGTTTTTGGAGTATCTTGCATCTTCAAATGTCAACTTTGAATGTAGCGTGACGGAGCGATTTTTTTTCAATGATTTTGATCATTAAAAACTTATCCAATCATCCATCAAACCGTTTAGTCTGCAGTCAATTTTTGCACAAAGGTTTTGAATATTTTTAATATGTTTTCTAGCTTTGTGCAAGCTTGCATGAATGTACCACCTGCACATGAATGCAATGTCATTTCAAAACAATACAGCTTATTATCCTTAATCTCATGAAAGAATTGATTTTTACACAAATTCAACGAGTTCTTAATGCAGGGTTTCTAGCCCTTTTCCTTGTGGTTGCGACCCAGCAACATGCGCATGCTCAATGCACATTGGTCTGCAACGATTTGCTTCAGGTTTCGCTCAATGCAGACTGTGAAGCCGAAATTTTACCCGACGACATTTTAGAAGGCGGCGGTTGCCCCAATGGCGACTTGCAAGTTCAGGCTAAAATCAATGGCGTTTGGGTGCCGGCGGTTGGCAACTTCGTTGCTACATCTGCCAATCTCAATCAAACCCTGCAAATCCGGGTCCGCGACCTGATCTCAGGAAACTCCTGCACCAGCAGCATTCTCGTTCAGGACAAAATTAAACCGCAACTTACTTGCAACGATCTGTTCCTGAACTGCGCAGTAACCAATTACACACCTGCTTATCTGTACAATGAGCTGGAGCTCGAAAATGGCTATCCAATCGTAGATGAAAACTGCGGTACGTACACACTTTCATTCATCGACACCTGGTACGACCTTGGCTGCAATGGCTCTATCAATGGCCATACGGATATCAGCTACTACATCATTCGTAAATGGACAGCTGTTGATGGCAGCGCCAATTCTTCTACCTGCAACCAGTACATTTATTTCGAACGCAGGCATACTATTGATCTGGAATTGCCTGAAGATTTCACGGTAAGCTGCGAAGATCCGAACGTCAGCCCGGCGGTCACAGGTGTTCCATATATCTTTGAGTTCGGCGTGCAATGGCCGGTTTGGCCCAACAGCGGTTTTTGCGAACTCAATGCGATCTACCAGGATAATGTGATTCGCCTTTGCGACGGTACTACCAAGATATTGCGTACCTGGACGATCCACGATTGGTGCCAGGCCACCGGACAGAACAATCCGCTGATTCACGTACAATTGATCAAAATTCTGGACGACCAGCCTCCTGTGGCAGAATGCCCTGAAAACATGACCGTGGGAACCAATCCAAACGATTGTCACCTTGATTTCAACCTGCCCGATTTTATGGTGGAGGATGCATGCTCAAGGCTGGCATCGGTGGAAGCACAATGGACGGATTACAACGGACACAGCCACTCTACATTTGGCTCGTTCACTTCATTCCCCGGTAACAACCTTTGGCATCCCGATACACTGGCCGTACTCGGATACGCAAACGACCTGCCCATCGGCGATAACCTGATCAAATATATCATTACCGACGACTGTGGGAACAGCGCCGTATGCCAGTTTATCGTCACGGTGGTTGACGACGTGCCGCCGGTTGCTTCCTGCGACCAAACCACGGTGGTGGCTATGGGGCCGGATGATCCCTTCGACTGCTATTTGCCTTCGGCAAACGGCTGTGAATTTGCAGGTGTAACCTGGGTAAAAGCATCTACATTTAACGATGGCTCTTACGACGAATGCAACAACATCAAGTTTACCATTCGCCGGATGGCGCCGTACTCGGATTGTATCGAAAGCCTGAATAAAGTGAACGGCCATCCGAATTGTAACGATGCATTCCCCGATTTCCCGTCGGAATATGAACGTGCAACTGCAGAAGGCGACTCCATCAAATTCTATTGCTGCGAAGTGGGTACGGTTCAAACCGTTATCCTACGTGTGTACCAGTTGAATCCTGACGGCAGCCTTTCCATCGGGTACGACGGCGAACCAATCTACAATGAATGTATGATTCAGGTGGAAGTTCAGGATAAACTCAAACCTGAATGTGTGGCACCTGCTCACGTTACTGTAAGCTGCGAACAATTCGACCCAAGTTTGTGGTTGTATGGCAAAGCTGCTGTAAGCGA
>JAEUUR010000459.1 GCA_016787465.1 Saprospiraceae bacterium
ATGAAAAAGATTTCCAAGGGGAATTGGTAGAATTTTTCGATTGGACCGATTGTTTGATTTTTCGATTGGATCGATTGTTTGATTATTCGATTGGACCGATTATTTAATTATTCGACAGAGCCAAATACAGAATTTTATTTATTCGTAATCGAACAATCGGTCCAATCGAATAATCAAACAATCGATCCAATCGAATAATCAAACAATCGATCCAATCGAATAATCAAACAATCGGTCCAATCGAATAATCAAACAATCGATCCAATCGAAAAATCAAACAATCGGCCCAATCGAATAATCTATTCATTCTCCAAACTCAAACCCTTTGTCCTTTGCCTGATCCACCACCGCTTGAATCAGGACATTGTCGAGTGTTTGTGTAGAGGTTTGTTTTTTGGTTTCTTCTGCGATGAACGTATTGATTTTCTTTTCAAGTTCGGCAATTTCTTTGCGAATCGCCTCTCTATCTGCTTTTAGCCGTTCAATTTCTTTTTGCAATTCGGCATCTGACTTTCCTTGGAATTCTTTGGGCAGGTCTTTTTTATCCACTTTTTTCAGGAAATCTTTGTCGCGATCAGAAGCGTCTACAATATCCCAGTCTTCATTGCTGTACGATGCTTTAGCTTTGGAAGCTGCGCGCTGGGTAGCGTTGGCGGCGCCGTAGGTTTCAGCATTTTTATCCTGGGCTACCTGGCGCATCTTTTTTTCTTCCCCAAAAGATCCATAACCGATATAAGTAGCATTCATTTTTCCACTGAGTTCCATCATACGTGCATCGTATGGCGTGGAGATGTGTACCACTTTCTGATCAGTGTCAATGATCATGTATTTGCCTTTGCAAACGGATGCGCCGTCCATCCAAAATGAATTGATACCGGTTTGGCGGTCGCCACAATGGATTGTATTGATGACAATGCCTTTGGCGCAGGCTGCTTCGCAACTTTTTTTATAATCCACCTTCCCCTGGTTAAATGGCTCGTTGCCGGCGATTACAATGATTTTCAAGTCGTTCGGGTCGGTGGACCAGGACAATTGTTCGGTGGCTGTTTTAATCACCCAGCCGCAGTATTCATCGCCGCCGTTGGTACGGAGTTCGAACAATTTTTCTGATAAACCGTCGAGGTCTTTGCCCAGTGGCTGAACCATTCGGATATACCCATTTTCGGCATTTAATCCGCTGTTTCCATATTCATACAGGGCAATTTCTAATTCCGCGATTTGTTGTTTTTTTTTTGCCCCTGCGAGTTTGTTTACCATTTTCCAGAGTTGGGCTTTAGCCTGATCAATCAATCCGTCCATGCTGTTGCTGGTATCGAGCAACAGGGCAACCTGAATTTTTGATTGTTGACCGTTCGAAGGAATATTGGCAGGATGAAAAATGGGGTCAGGTTGGAGTGTAAGTTGGTTTTGCGCACGATTGCATTGAAAATAAGAATTCAGCAAAAGACAGGAGGTCAGCAATAATTTAAGCATAAGGCAAATTGGATTGGTGAAAAGATGACAGTTGGATGCACGATATGTAGAAATTGCATAAACATGCTTTGAGACTGTCGGGACGGGAATAGCGGCATATATTTGCGTCAGCTTTTTTTCAGTTCAACATTCTTCCAAAATGGGTTTTCGTTCCGCTATTGTTCGTCCGTTCGCCAAGTCCGTTGCACGCAGTATTGATCGCTGGTCGGCCAATGCCGTGGCTTGCCAGGAGAAAATCATGCATTCGCTGGTGCGTGATGCCCGTTCGACCCTGTTTGGTCGCGACCATCATTTTGAGAAAATCAGCGGTTATGAAGATTTTAAAAAGGCTGTTCCGATCCGGGATTACGAAGATTTAAAACCATATGTCGAACGGATCAAACACGGAGAAAAGGACGTGTTGTGGCCTGGGAAACCTGCCTATTTTGCCAAAACCAGCGGTACTACTTCCGGGGTGAAATACATACCGATGAGCAAAGAGAGTACGCCGCCGCATTTTGGTACGGCCCGAAACGCCCTGTTCAATTATTTTGCGCGCACCGGCAATGGCCGCTGGCTCGACGGCAAGCTGATCTTTCTTTCCGGCAGCCCTGAACTCGACGAAATTGCCGGTATTCCGACCGGGCGCCTGAGCGGCATCTCCAACCATCTGGTGCCTGCCTGGCTTCGCACCAATCAACTACCCGGCTGGAATACCAATTGTATAGAAGATTGGGAAGAAAAACTGGAGCGGATTGTGGATGAAACAGTGAACGCCGATTTGCGCCTGATTTCCGGTATTCCACCGTGGGTACAAATGTATTACGAACGTTTGTTGGAACGGACCGGAAAACAGACCGTGCGCGAAATATTCCCCAATTTTTCTGTGTTTGTGTACGGAGGCGTCAATTTTGAACCTTACCGTGCCAAGCTTGAATCGCTGGTTGGCGGCCCCATCGATAGTGTAGAAACCTATCCCGCTTCGGAAGGATTCATCGCATTTCAAGATACATTTGGAGCCGACAAAACCCCCGGGTTGTTGCTGAACGCTGATGCGGGTATGTTTTTCGAATTTGTACCGGCTGATGAAATTTTTAATGAAAACCCGACCAGAATTTGGCTGAAAGACGTGGAAATCGGTGTGAATTATGCCCTTATTCTGAACACCAATGCCGGTTTATGGGGGTACAACATTGGCGATACCGTACAATTTGTGAGTAAGAACCCCTACCGGATCGTGGTGAGCGGCAGGGTGAAACATTTCATTTCGGCTTTCGGGGAGCATGTCATTGGCAAGGAAGTGGAAGAAAGTATTTTACCGGTGGCCAATGCCATGGGCGTTCAAATCGTTGAATTCACGGTGGCGCCCCAGGTTAATCCGCCGGAAGGTGGTTTGCCCTACCACGAATGGCTGGTTGAATTTGCCGAGCCCCCTGCCGATTTGCAGGCCTTCGCGCTCGATGTGGATGCACGTATGCGTGCGCAAAACATTTATTACGATGATCTAATCACTGGGAATATCCTCAGACCCTTAAAAATGCGGTCGTTGCCTAAAAATGCTTTTAGGGAATTTATGAAATCGGAAGGCAAACTTGGTGGGCAAAACAAGGTACCAAGGTTATCGAATGACCGGAAAATAGCCGATAAACTGATTGGATAAGTTTCATAAAATGAACCTGTGCTTCCACTCCGGTCGGGGCATCATACAAACTTCACGGCGCCCAAACCAACGATACCGGTTTCGGGCAATCCAGTTGTAAACGGCATCGCGCAGAAAGCGGGGTACCAACGAAAAAACGTACAACAAAGACCAGGCGCCTCCCAATCGTTTGGCAATTTGCAGCGGAACATCAGAACGAAGCCAAATTCGCTCATCCTCAACCAGCACCACGGTATCAAAATCTTGTTGGTCAAGGCCATGTTTTTCGAGCGCCATTCGCCCGAATTCAGATTGAAGTGCAGCAAATTTAAACTTACCTTTATGGTCGCGCAACAATACCCATTGAACAGACGCGTTGCATAAGTTGCATACGCCGTCGAATAACAGTACGGGGGAGGCTGCTTGTTCGGTGTTCGGCATTCCGTGTTCGGTGTTCGACGTTTGATGTATGCGCATCATATCCTGAGGATTCAGTAATTCTGTGTAATGAACGATTAACCATGCCCACTGCTCTTACCATTGTTTTTGTTGGTTGTACGATTTTTCTGTCGCACTGGTTTGCCACCTTGTTTGCCAGAACAAAAATACCGGATGTTTTGTGGCTATTCACTATCGGTTTGTTGCTTGGGCCGGTGTTCAACATCGTACGTCCGGAGAATTTTGGTTCGGTGGGGCCGGTTTTTACCACCATCACCCTGGTTTTTATTTTGTTTGAAAGCGGGATTGATCAACGACTTGAACCATTAATCCATTCTTTAGGCGGAACAGCAAAAATTACTACTTATAACTTCCTGGGCACCTGTTTGGTTGCAGGGAGCATCGCTTATTTCAACACCGACCTGGGTTTTTTGCGATCTTTGATGCTGGGAACTATTGTAGGCGGCACTTCGTCGGCAGTGGTGACCACCCTGGTCAGGCAATTTCCCATGGGCGAGCGTACACGAACGATCCTGGTATTGGAATCCGCTTTTTCGGATGTATTCACCCTGGCTGTGCCGCTCACCTTGCTCACTGCCTATAAAATCGGGAAAGTGGATGTGGCATTCGTAACTGGTCAGATGATTGCCGCTTTCATCCTGGCTATGATGCTGGGTGTTGTCGGCGCTTTTGGCTGGGGCATTTTGCTCAACAGGATGCGGACTTTGCAAAACACCGTTTTTACCACACCTGCGTTTGTATTTATTCTGTACGGAATTGTGGAATTATTGAACTATTCAGGCCCGATTGCAGCCCTGGCTTTCGGAATTACCCTCGGAAACATCGACGTATTGGGGCCGCCGATTATGCGGAATGTGCTGGCTTCTCGGCCAATTTCACTTAATGACAATGAACGGGCCTTTTTTTCGGAGGCCGTATTTTTACTCCGTACCTTCTTCTTCGTGTACATCGGCATTTCCGTACACCTCGAAAACTGGTGGCTGATGGCGCTCGGCGCTATCATCACCGGCGCCCTGTTTTTAGCGCGCATTCCAATTGTTCGGTTCTCGGTGCCACGCACCACATCACCCAAGGATGCATCTTACATGTCGACCATGATCCCCAAGGGATTGGGGGCCGCCGTGTTGGCATCGCTTCCTGCCCAGCAAGGCATCGAAGGCGGCGAAACGATTCAATCCATTGTTTTTTCCATCATTTTGTGCACCACCCTGTTCACCACGATCCTCACATTTTTGGTGGATAAAACCTGGTTGTCGCACCTTTATACCTGGATTTTTAAAATGACGGGACTGGGGAAACCCAAAAAAATCGCTGCCGAAACCATGACGGATACGCCGCAAACACCCGATTCTGAACCAAATTAATCCGTGTTTATATGCACGTTTTAAACCATGTTTCATTTTCACCCTTGATGCGCTCGGTCGGGCGTCGGTTGATCGCGCCGTTTTACCACGCTGTTTCCGATCAACCCTTGCCGCATATCCGCCATTTGTACGCGCACAAATCTATTCGTGCCTTTGAGGCCGATCTCGATTTTTTACTAAAACACTACGAACCCATCGATTTTCATCAATTGGGCGCTTTGCAGCCGAAGAAAAATAAACCGCGGATGTTGCTTAGTTTCGACGATGGGTTGACGGAGTTTTGGGATCCGATCGCACCCATGTTGTTGCGAAAGGGGGTGCCAGCTATCTGTTTTTTGAACAGCGCGTTCATCGACAACCGGGCGTTGTTTTTTCGATACAAAGCGAGTTTGATCATAGATGCTTTTGAAAATCAACATCTTGAACGAACAGCCCGGGTTTATCTGCTGGGCAAAGGTTATACCCACATCTCTTCTTTGAAAACCTGGCTGCTTTCACTTCGCTATCACGAGCAATCGTTGCTGGATGAGCTTGCCGCTGTGCTGGGTATTGATTTTTCCCAGTTCCTCGCCCGGCAGCAACCATACCTGACCACCATTCAGATCGAATCATTGATTCAAAAAGGGTTCCATTTCGGAGCACACAGCATCGATCATCCCGAATACCGGTGGTTAAGCCTGGAAGAACAGCTCCGGCAAACCGTTGGAAGCATCGAGTACATCAGCAACCGCTTTGGCCTCGGTTACCGGCTCTTCTCGTTTCCTTTTACCGACTACGGCGTTGAAAAAAAGTTCTTTGACTTTATGCTAAATGATAAAAAAGCCGCCGAGTACACCTTCGGTTGTGCAGGTCTAAAAACCGACGTGCATCCAAATCATATCCAAAGGATACCTATGGAAAACGGCAGTGAAACGGCAGAGCAGACTTTAAAAAGGACATTTCTATACTTTTGGCTAAAATTGCCGCTGGGTAAAAACCGAATCCAAAGGCAATGATTAAAATTACACACCTGAACCGGCAACAATTAACGGTGTGGGTTGAATCGGAGGCATTTAAACATCTGCCTGATTGGCCGATTTCCCTGCGCCGGGCAGCCTCCCATGTGCGCAATCCACGCGCCGAAGCATCCGACATCCTGTTGTTGTTGGCCTGGATCGATGATGAACTGGTAGGATATCTCGGTGTATTACCTGACCGGTATTATCCTGTCGATAAGCCTGCGACCCGCTGCGGATGGCTTTCCTGCCTTTGGGTGAGCGACAGGCACCGCGGTAAATCAATCGCGAAATTGTTGGTGAGTGAAGGGGTGACGCAAATAGGCGGTCAAATTCTGCTGACCGAATTCACTCCGCAAGCCAAACAATTATATGACCGGCTTGGCTTTTTTTCAGATTTGAAAATAAGTCAGGGCCTGCGCTTGTATTTCCGATTCGCTTCCGCTCACATATTGCCTCCGAAACGGCCGTTTTTTGCCCGGATCAAACCTGTTTTGACGATCATCGATCGCCTGAGCAACATTTTGGTGGATGTAGTTACCTACCCTCGGCGGCATGCAAAAACCGGTATAAATTTCTGTTACGTGTCCAGCGTAGATGAAGAAACAGCCGATTTCATTCACGACCACCAGGGCGAAGAATTTTTCCGAAGAGGGCAAAGTGAAATCAACTGGGCGCTGACATATCCCTGGGTGGCAGATGGAGAGCCGGATGAATGGAGCCGGAAATATTATTTTTCATCCGTTGATCGGCAGGTTGAGTGCAGAGCTATCCAAATCAAAGACGCAAACGGAGCACTTTGTGCGTTTTTGGTATTGTCGAGGCGTAATGGTCATCTGAAAATGCCTGTTTGTTATTTCAAAAAGGAGGCAATAACCAAGGTTGCAGCAGTAGTACAACATCATGTTGCCAGTTGGCAAATCAGTATGTTCACTACTTTTCACCCGGAAATAGTTGCTTACTTTCGAACAAACAAGACCTTTGCACTCTTTAAAAAAACGCTAAACCGCCATTATCTGGCAACGAAAGCCATGGCTGGAAAGTTAAACGGACAACCCATACACATACAAGACGGCGATGGGGATTGTTTTTTTACATAAAAACCACTGCCAACATAGCCCAAATGGTTGAATTCACTCCTGGTATAAACGCAATTAAGTAAGTTGTTGATAATGAGTAGTTTGTTGAAGATGTTTAAGTTTTTTTCTCCTATGTTATGCTTGTCATTGCTGACAATCAGCTCCAATCTTTACGCCCAGTCGACAAACATCAGTCAACAACCTGCTCAGGATACTCAAAAGCTCAAAATCGAAACAGCGTTGCTGATTGAAAATTTCAGAAAAGGCGACCGTGAAATTCAAAAATTGAGCGGTAATGTGCGACTTCGCCAGGAAGACATACTTGTGTTTTGCGATACGGCCATTATGGATAAAGATGACGCAATTTTGAAGGGCAATGTCGTAATTGAACAAGTCGATTCAGTCAAAATATTCTCCGATTCCACCCACTACAGAGCGGATACCAAGATTGCCGATTTGTTTGGCGAAGTGGTTTTAATCAACGGAAAACAACAATTATTCACCAAACGACTGCGGTACAACGCCGCCACCAAAGTAGCTGAATACCATACCGGAGCGACCATGACGAACGGTAAAAGCCAGTTGAAAAGTCGCCACGGATATTACCATGTGAATGAAAAAGAAGTGTTTTTCAAAGGGGATGTGATTGCTACCGACCCTGATTTCACCATGCGTACCGACACCATGACCTTCCAAACCGAACTACAGGTGGTCAGGTTCGTTGCGCCGACGTTGATTGCACAACGCAATAGCAAGATTTACACGGAAGGCGGTTTTTACGATATTGAAAACAACTTTGCAGAATTTGACGTCAACCCGCAGTACGAACGCGATGGCCAGCGCGGGCGTGCGCGAAAGATGCGATACAATGGTATTACAAAGGAATATACCCTGGAAGGAGAAGCGCATATTGAAGACCCAAACAAAGGTGAAACAACGGATGCCGAGGTGATTTTCTACAACACCGATACCGAACAAACCCGCCTCAAGGGCAATGCCCATTTCAAAGACAGCACCCGCGATATTCGAGGCGAGGATATTCGTTACGACAGCCGGAATAAAAACTACCAGTTAGCCGGACGTGGCACCGTCGTAGACGGTAGCAATGAAATCACGGCCGATTCACTCGATTTTAACGACGCCCTGGGAAATGGCCTTGCCGTTGGGAGCGTAGAGTGGGTAGATAAAGAAAATGATTTCACCGTGCTTGCCCACCGAATGGATTACAATAAAAAATCCGATTACCTGTATGCCTATGGCAGTTTTGATGAAGGTGCGGCAGGCAGGCCGCTGATGAAATCACTCATCGATCGCGACACCTTGTTTATGAGTGCCGATACGTTGAATTCCTTCAAGCCTGATTCTTCCAAAGACATCAGGGTGCTGCTGGCTTACCGGAATGTAAAAATTTTCAAAAGCGACCTGCAGGCTGTGTGCGACTCCTTGTCGTTCAGTTCGATGGATTCGATTTTTTGGTTTTATAAAATTGACACACTGCCCATCATTTGGTCTGACACTTCCCAGTTTTCAGGCGATACCATTCGAATGTTGTTGAAAGACAAACGCCTCGACCGGATTTGGTTGCGACAAAACTCTTTTGTGATTAATTCGGAAGATGGAAAACTATTTAATCAGATCAAAGGAAAATACACAACGGCTTATTTTCGCGACAACCAGGTGCGAGATATGTATGTGGAAGGGAATGGACAGGCAGTGTATTATGCCGTTGATGAAAAAGGCGCATATATCGGTGTAAATGAAACCAATTGCTCTGAAATGCGACTTTCTTTTGGAAACAACAAAGTGGAACATGTCCGATTTTATGTTGAACCAAGCGGGAAATTTATTCCCATGAAAAAAGCCGGAAAAGAGACCAAAAAACTGGATGGCTTCTTTTGGGAAACCAAACGAAGGCCAAGAAAAATTTCGGATTTGCGGTCTTGATAAAATTTTTGGTTCGGTATTTGTTTGATTCAAAATACTTATTAATCACCTAAATCTTTTAAACATGAAAACTTTCTCTGTCTTCGGAGGAGCATGTCTTGTATTGTTCCTATCCATTTTTTTACTCCTTCCATCCCAGCTTACCGGGCGCACAGATCCGCCGCCATCCGATTCCAGTTTACAATCTCAACCCCTTGGTCACCTGGAATGTACGATCATCGTTGATACCAATTGTGTCGACCAATCGCTTACACTGAGTGCTTATTTGTCGTACATTTTTTCCGGACAATTGGTACCGGTAGTGGTTGACTGGTCGACAGGTGTTACATCACATAAGATCATCGTAGAACCTCCTGGCTTATGGAGTTGGGATGAAAGCAATTTTGGATGCGACCATTTTACCAATTCCATTGAACTGAATGCCGGGTTTTATGACGGCCAACCTGAAATCATGGTGTTGGATGGCAATTGCTCCAATGAGACAGTTTTAACCGTGAACACACAAGACTACAATGCGATCTCTTTTTACCAATGGAACACCGGCTTTACAGGAACGCCTTACACCGTCAACCAATCAGGCACCTACAGTGTGACGGTGGAAGATGCGTTTGGTTGCGAGGCTAGCGATACGGTTGCAATACAACTCGGCACATCAGATGAAGAAAATTGTTTCGGTTTTTGTGTGGATTGTTCCCTGGATGGTTTGCAGGGAAACAACGGTGTTTTTCCTCCTTCCAGTGGCGCTATCGTTTGCGGCCAAATCGCTCTGCACAACGAATCATGGTACGGTTTTGTGGCTGGTTCGGAATCGATCACCTTTGAAGTAGTGACCAGTAACTGCCAAAACGGGGATGGCCTTCAAGTTGCGCTATTCGATAATTGTGACGATCCAGATGCCTTGACGTGCAACCAGGGTTGTCTTGGCTGTGCAGACATACCGCTAACCTTGCAGTATGATGCTTATGTGCCGTGAGAAACGTATTGGCTTGTAATTGATGGATGGATCGTTGATGTTTGCGATTTTACCATTGATGTCCTTGACGGTAGCCTGACTGCTCCGGCGCCACAGCCTGCGGAACAACCCCAAGGCCCAACCACCCTATGCCCGGGAGCAACGGCCATCTACTCCGTTCCAGAGGTGTCCGGCATCGGCTTTTACCGCTGGACGGCCCCTGAAGGCGCTTCCATCAATGGAGCGTCGAACGATGAAATGGTGAATGTTTCACTCGGCAGTGCCGTAACCATCACTTTTGGAACACAAGTGGGCAATGTGTGTGTACAAACCGGGAATGCCTGCCATCCGCTTACGGCGCAACAATGCCTGCCTGTAAGTTTGTCTCCGATTCCTACGACCATTAAACCGAGTATTACCGTTTGCGCAGAAGATTTACCCTACACCTGGGATGAAGACCCATATCCAACCCTGACAAATCCCGGCACGTACGTACTGACATCCTCTCCGTATGTTTCTTACCTGGGTTGTGATAGCCTGGTTCGGCAAACCATTGTTGTCAAATCACCTATTGTGGTAAATTTGGGAGTTTTAAGAGTTTGCCCAGGCGATTGCGTTTCAATGGCCGGAGAAAGCTTCTGCGAAGCTGGAAATTATTCGATCGTACTTGAGTCCTATCTCGGGTGTGATAGTTTGGTCAGTTTCGCCATTCAACAAATCAATCCCAATGCTACCATCTCCGGGCCTACCGAAATCACTTGTTCTCAGCCAACGGTTACCCTGAGCTCGGGTAGCCCAACGGGTAATGTCTGGTTGAATACATCCGGCCAAATCCTGGGAACAGGCGCTCAATTGATGGTTGACTCGGCGGGGATCTATATTTTGCAAACCAGCACTACCGCTGGCGGCGTCACTTGTGAAGCCTATGATACAGTGTCGGTTACCGCCAACCTGATCATTTCTGATCTGACCATTTCGGGTGCTGAATTTGGGTGCTTTACCGATTCCCTTTATCTGGTTGTCCATACTTCAGCGCCCTTCCCCGAGCTTTCCTGGCAAGAACTCAGCACCGGTGTGACTCTTTTCACTACCAACGACTCCATTCCGGTGACCTCTCCAGGCGTTTATTTACTTACTGTTACGGATATCAACAACTGCACAGGAAGCGCGACGGTTACGGTACCCTACACCGGCGGAACACCTTTGGCGCAAGCCACCGGCGACACCCTGACCTGCGCCCAACTATTCGGACAACTGGACGGATACACCGATGAGCCCAACGCCACCTTTTCCTGGATCGGCCCGAACGGCTTCACTAGCAATGAAGAAGATCCCGTGGTAACCGAACCCGGCCAATATGTACTGGTGGTGACAGGTACAGGTGGTTGCGCCAATTCGGCTACCGCCCAATTGGTTGGCTTATTTGATATGCCGTTGGCTAACCTGGCGCAATCCTTTTCAATCATCTGCGATAGCTTCCCGGTGTTGGCACTTCAAACCAACAGTTCTAATGTGAGCTTCTTGTGGTCGGGGCCCAACGGTTTTTCATCAACTCAACAAACGCCCCAAGCGACTGGTGCAGGACAATATGCCGTGGTAGTAACGGATAATATCTCAGGCTGTACCACGAGTGCAAGCACTTGGGTATTTGAAGACCTTGTACTGTTAGATATCGAAACCGTTCAAATTACCCACCCCACCATCGGACAAAGCAATGGCTCGATCGATGTTTCTGCGAGCGGCTCCAACCCGCCGTTCACCTTTGACTGGTATTCGAATGGCGTTTTGATCGCCGAAACAGAAGACTTGACCAATGTGCCCGCAGGCGATTATCTGTTGGTCGTTACGGATTCATACGGCTGTTTTTCAAATATTAATTTCACGTTGACCGGTGTCTCTGGCTCCAATGAAGCATTTTTTGGT